>NZ_JAQMSD010000025.1 GCF_028330525.1 Spirulina sp. CS-785/01 | reverse complement strand
TTATGTCTATCAACCCGTTTTAACGGGTTTTAGCTATTAGCCTTGGGTTTTAACCCAAGGCATATCTGAATGCTTATGTCTATCAACCCGTTTTAACGGGTTTTAGCTATTAGCCTTGGGTTTTAACCCAAGGCATATCTTATGTCTATCAACCCGTTTTAACAGGTTTTAGCTATTAGGATTTTAACCCAAGGCTTACATTTTAGGAAGCCGAATGGGTAAAATAATTGTAAATTGACTGCCTTCTTGGGGTTGACTTTCTACTAAAATTTCTCCTTTATGCTTTTCCACAATGATTTGATAGCAAATGGTTAATCCCAACCCTGTCCCAACTCCTACAGGTTTAGTCGTAAAAAAGGGGTCAAATAATTTATTTTGCAAGTCTTCTTCTATTCCTTCTCCCGTATCCTCAATAGTAATTTTAATTTGTTCTTCATTTATTTTTTGAGTTGTAATTATAATGTGATTGGGCTTCTTATCTCGTCGTTTATCGTACTCTATGGCATCGATCGCATTATTTAGCATACACAAAAAGACTTGATTTAATTGACCAGCATAACATTCAATAAAGGGAATTTCTTGATAGTTTTTAATAATATCAATATGGGGTTTATAAGGATTGGGTTTTAAACGGTTAGAGAGGATCATTAAAGTGCTATCTAACCCTTTATGAATATCTGCCCATTTTAAATCTGATTCGTTATGATGAGAGAAAGTTTTGAGAGAATTAATAATATTTTGGATGCGTTCTGCTCCCGACTTCATGGACTGAAGAATTTGCGGAAAATCTTGCTGAATAAACTCTAAATCAATGGCTCGTTTAGTTGCTTTCACTTCTAAGTTATTATGATCGCAGCAGTGATCATAAACTTCAATCAATGAAAATAAATCTTGACCATAATCTTGTAAATAGTTAATATTACCATAGATAAAGTTAATAGGATTATTAATTTCGTGGGCAACTCCGGCCACTAATTGTCCCAAACTAGACATTTTTTCCGTTTGGATGAGTTGCGCTTGGGTGCGTTGTAAGGTGGTTAGTAGTTCTTCGAGTTGTTGGGTTTTGGTTTCGCGTTCTTTAATTTCAATTTGTAATTGTTGGTTAGCTTCTGTTAATTCTTGGGTTCTTTTTTGGACAATTTCGGTGAGATGCTCTTGATACTGTTGTAAGGCGATTTCGGCGATTTTACGAGGGGTGGTATCAATGACTAAACCATCCCATAAAACCGCTTGATTGGGCTGTTTTTCGGGACGAGAGGAGGCTTCAACCCATTTGGTTTGACCGGAGGGGGTGAGGATGCGGCCTTCCCAATAAAAGGGGGTGAGCAGTCTTGCAGATACGGAGATGGATTCATCGTAACTTTCCCGATCGCTAGGATGAATACAATTTACAATTAGTTCTGGATGCTCTTGAATTTCTGGAGGGGAGAGTTCAAATAAATCTTGACATCCAGAACTAATAAAAGGATAGGCGATTGTGCCGTCTTCGTAACGTAAAAATTGAAACAACATCCCCGGTAGATTGGCGGAGAGATTGAGAAAGCGAGCTTGGGTTTGTTGGAGGAGATTTTCCTGTTGTTTCCAAGGGAGAATAAAGCGACTGGAAATAATGACTCCCCCAATCTCTCCCTGTTCGTTCTTCCAAGGAGACATTTCCCACTGGACCCACTCTTTTTCCCCGGATGCAGTGAAAACGTGACTCCCCTCGTCTTGGTGTTCCTTTCCTCGTAAACAACCCGGAGAGGTGTCTTGCCAGCGTGTGAGGAGACTGGGGGAAATTCGGTATAACTGAGCCGTATCTGGTAGCGATCGCCCGATAATTTGGTCTTCGGTGAGTCCATAATCCTGCAACCACTGTTGACTGACCAATAAATGGGTCATCTGGCGATCAAACATAGCGATCGCTGCCGGGGTATATTGGAGTAGGGGTTGGAATAAACGACTAGATACTGAGCAATCCATAAACTTGCAGAAAATAAAGAGACAGTCAGAAATTGCAAACCCATTGATACACCCATTCCCCGCATCGACTCAAACCAGTTCGGTTAGCGGGATTTGTCCGTACTTGATAAATAATCCAGAACAATTTGTAAAATCCGTGTGGCCGCTTGACCATCCCCAAAGGGGTTAATCGCATTGGCCATGGTGTGATAAGCTGACTCGTGTTCAAGTAACAGTTGAGTTTCTTGAACAATCCGAGTGGATTGAGTTCCCACCAGTTTAGCAGTCCCTGCCGCGATCGCTTCCGGTCGTTCCGTCGTATCCCGCAACACTAACACAGGTTTCCCTAAACTCGGAGCTTCCTCTTGTAACCCTCCTGAATCCGTCAATAAGAGGTGACAGCGTTGAATTGCTCCCACCAACTGAGCATAATCGAGAGGTTCACAGAGAAACACCCGTGGATGTTCCCCCAAAGCAGCTTGAATGGGTTCACGGACAATAGGATTCCGATGTAACGGTAACAGTAAAGCCGTATCCGGAAAACAAGCTAGAATCTTCTCAAAACCATTAAGAATCTCCTGCAAGGGGTTTCCCCAATTTTCCCGTCGATGGACTGTCGCCAATAACACTCGATAACGTTCCCAGTCTAACCCGTCTATGGGACAATTGGGATGTTGTGCCGCCACCGTCAGTAACGCATCAATCACTGTATTTCCCGTCTGGTGAATTTCTCCCGTCACCCCAGATTTTTGTAAATTCTCCACGGCCAAGGTGGTGGGAGCAAAATGTAATTGGCCCAGTTGGGAAATTAAGCGTCGGTTTGCTTCTTCAGGATAGGGGTTAAATAAATTATCGGTGCGGAGTCCCGCTTCGACATGGCCGACGGGAATTTGTTGATAAAATGCAGCTAATGCAGCAGCAAAAGCAGTGGTTGTATCCCCTTGGACAATGACGAGATCAGGGGTTAACTCCTGAAAAATGCGTTCGAGTCCCTGTAAACTGCGACAGGTAATATCGGTTAAACTCTGCTTAGGCTGCATGATGTTTAAGTCCTGGTCTGCTTGCAGGTTAAACAACCCCATTACCTGATCCACCATTTCCCGATGTTGGCCGGTTAAGATCGCATGGGTGGTTACGTCAGGAGACTGGCGAAATTTTTGGATCACCGGGGCCAGTTTAATCGCTTCTGGACGAGTCCCTAAGATGATGCAAACAGAAAACGAAACGGTCATAGTCAATTTCTAGGGGGGTGTGGTTCTCTCTGTTTATCTTACGGGATGAATAATGGATAATTAATAATTAATAATTAATAATTGATAATTGATAACTCGTAGGGTGCGTTAACGAAGTGTAACGCACCCAACCCAACTAAAAGCCTGATAACTCGTAGGGTGCGTTAACGAAGTGTAACGCACCCAACCCAACTAAAAGCCTGATAACTCGTAGGG
>NZ_JAQMSD010000024.1 GCF_028330525.1 Spirulina sp. CS-785/01 | reverse complement strand
AGATAGGGGAGATAGGGGAGATAGGGGAGATAGGGGAAAACAACCAACCAACAACCAACAACAACCAACCAACAACCCATTCTCTATTAAAACAGTCCCTATTCCCCAAGAATGGATCAAAACCAAGAAAGGCCTAATAATCGGGGGGTTAGCGCAACCGCAAGACCCAGAACAGTATTGTCAAAGCGTGGGGGAACTCTCACAAGCGTTACAATTCCCCGTCTTAGCAGAAGGACTGTCACCCTTGCGGAATTATGCCGACGTAAACCCCTATTTAATCACCACCTACGACAGTTTACTCCGCAACGCCAAAACAGCCTCCGCCTTAACCCCAGACTTGGTAATTCAACTGGGGCCACTCCCCACCAGTAAAATATTACGGGCTTGGTTAAAAGAATTAACCTGTCCCCGTTGGATTATTGCCTCCACCTGGGAGAATTTTGACCCATTGCAGGGGCAAACTCGGTCTTTGACGACTCCTGTAGAACAATTCGAGACTCCGGAACATCGTCAGCAACCGACAGATTATTTAAAACGGTGGTTAGACTGCGATCGCACCCTCCAAGACCACCGTAACACCACCCTAGAAAATACCTCCCACCTCTTTGAAGGGAAACTCCCTTGGATACTCTCCCAAACCCTCCCGAAAAACACCCCCCTGTTAATCGCCAACAGTATGCCCGTCCGGGATGTAGAATACTTCTGGCAACCCAACAACCGACACATTTACCCCTACTTCAACCGAGGGGCCAACGGCATTGATGGCACACTCTCCACGGCCTTCGGCATTGCCCACCACAACCAAAGCACCGTCCTCCTCACCGGAGACTTAGCCCTCCTCCACGACAGCAACGGGTTTCTCCACCGGCCCCACCTCCAAGGCCACCTCACCATTATTCTGATCAACAACAACGGAGGGGGTATCTTTGAAATGCTCCCCATTGCCCAATTTGAACCTCCCTTCGAGGACTACTTCGCCACCCCCCAAAGTGTAGAATTCGCGCCCCTCTGTCAGGCATACGGCATTGAATATCACCCCATTGACACCTGGGAGGCTCTAGAAGCCCTGTTAAACCCCCTCCCTAAGTCAGGAGTCCGTTTACTCGAAATCCCCACTCAGAGGCGTGCAGATGCCCAATTGCGGTTTTGGATAATGGGTAATGGGTAATGGGTAATGGGTAATTGATAATTGGTAATTTATCAATCCTTGTTATCCCCCTTATCCCCAATCTCCCCCATCTCCCGACACTCCCGACACTCCCCCAACCAAGAAAACCTGACAATTGTGCCGAACCAACATACACTTAACTTGGAGAGTCAATCACTGGCAGTCGAGAGGTTTTCCGTGAAAAGAGTATTATCAATCATTCTTGGTGGAGGTGCTGGCACTCGCTTGTACCCATTGACAAAGGTACGGGCGAAACCCGCAGTATCTCTAGCTGGTAAATATCGTTTAATTGATATTCCCGTTAGCAATTGTCTCAATTCTGAAATAGAACAGATTTATGTTCTGACCCAATTCAATTCTGCATCTCTTAACCGTCACTTGACTCGGGCTTACAATTTTTCCGCCATCAGTGACGGCTTTGTTGAGGTATTAGCCGCCCAACAGACTCCTGATCATCCGGACTGGTTTCAGGGGACTGCGGATGCGGTGCGTCAATATCTCTGGCTGTTTGAAGAATGGGATGTGGATGAATACCTGATCCTGTCTGGGGACCATCTCTACCGGATGGACTATAGCAATTTTATTGAACGTCACCGGGAAACGGGTGCAGATATTACCCTGTCGGTGATCCCCATTGAGGAACGCAAAGCCTCTAGTTTTGGCTTGATGAAAATTGACGATAATGGGCGCATTATTGATTTCAGTGAGAAGCCTAAAGGCGATGACCTGAAACAAATGCAGGTGGATACCACCACCCTAGGGTTAAATGCCAATGATGCCCGGCAAAAGCCCTATATTGCTTCGATGGGGATTTATATATTCACGAAGGAAGCATTAGGGAAGCTGTTGCGGAAGTATGACAACGCGACGGATTTTGGCAAGGAAATTATCCCCCAAGCGGCGGCGGATCACAATATCCAAGCCTTCCTGTTTGATGACTATTGGGAAGATATTGGAACGATTGAGGCGTTCTATAATGCCAATCTGGCGTTAACTCGTCAACCCCGACCCTCATTTAGTTTTTATCATGAGGATGCGCCGATCTATACTCGGTCTCGTTATCTCCCTCCAACAAAATTGTTGGATTGTCAGGTGACAGAATCGATTATTGGGGAAGGGTGTATTCTCAAGGATTGTCAAGTGAGTAATTCGGTGCTTGGCATTCGGTCTCGCATTGAGTCGGGTTGTAAAATTGAGGATTCTTTACTCATGGGTTCGGATTATTACGAACCGTTTACTGAGCGAGAGTCGGGTAAGCAGGAAGGCCGTGTCCCCATGGGAATTGGTAAAAATTCTACGGTGCGTCGCGCGATCGTGGATAAAAATGCCCGCATTGGGGAAAATGTGATGATTTTGAATAAAGATCGCATTGAAGAATCCAATCGGGAAGACCAAGGGTTTTATATCCGTAGTGGGATTGTGGTCATTCTCAAAAATGCGGTGATTGCCGATGGTACGGTAATTTAATCCTTTGTGGTAGGTTTAAACTGAGCCTTGGGATTATTCCCTTGGCTCATCCCTGAAACCAGTTCAAGTAACTATGCAATCAGCCGTTTAAATGGGCAATTCTGGATGTTGATCAAAGATTTTTTGATTGTAATATTTCAGGGTTGAAAATTGGGATCATTTTCATAGTGTTGCCAACGCTGAAACACTTTCATTTTTTCTGTTTTTCCGTGCATGGATTATCAAAGGAACTCTCCCCCACCATAGAGTTTAACTTCCTGACCCCCTTTGTCTGAAAACTCTACATTCATTTTTTCTGCTAATTGACGACGATAATTAATATCTTGAAACCAACGAGTATAATTAACACATTACCCGAATTTCCTTGTTTAACAGGTTTGAGCTATTAAGTTTTAACCCAAGGCAGATTTTACCGATAAAATTTAAAGGGATACTGTCCAAAACAGTATCCCTATCGGATTAAGTTATTATACTTATTGTGGCGAACATAAACTGGTCGCACCTCAACCCCTAGCTCATGCGTAAATAATCCGCTTCTGCTTCGAGTTGACTGACTAATTCTTGATTACCGGATGCTCTGGCAATTTCGAGGCGATATTGTAAGTTTTTACGTAAACTTTCTCGATGGTTACTAGCAGCTTCTTTGAGGACTTCCTTGCGCTTCTTGTTAAACATAACTGTCTCCGATTGACTTATCTCTTCATTTACTAGATTATCAAATTTTTAGAAAAAAGTAACGATTGTTACAGAATTTTTACGTTATTAGGTATAAAGCGATGCAAAACCCTGTCAGACAGTCATCTCATCAGATTACCCTATTGAGTGACTTTGGATTAAAGGATGTTTATGTGGGGGTAATGAAAGGCGTAATCGCCCAAATTACCCCCAATGTACCTGTTATTGACCTCACCCATCAAATTCCACCACAAAATGTCTTGGCGGGGCGTTTTGCGCTGCTGAATGCTTACCCCTATTTTCCGCGTCCTACGGTACATATTGCGGTGGTTGATCCTGGGGTGGGGAGTCAACGGCGGGCTGTGGCGGTAGAATTCCCCCAAGGGGTGGTGGTTGCACCGGATAATGGGTTGGTGAGTGGGATATGTCAATTTGAATCGCCCCTTGCTGCGGTAGAGTTAAATAACCCGGACTATTGGCGGACGCTTTCCCCTAGTCGGACGTTTCATGGCCGAGATATTTTTTCTCCGGTGGGGGCCTATTTAGCGACGGGTGTTCCGTTGCAGGAGGTGGGGACAAGTATCGACCCGCAAACCTTGGTAAAATTAGACCTTGCACCTGTTACTGAGACGGCGGAGGGGATCAGGGGAACGGTTCAATATATCGACTATTTTGGCAATGTGATCACCAATATTCCGGCTGCTTGCTTGACGGGAAAATCTTGGTCGGTGGAACTGCCTCAGCAAACGTTACCCCAAAGTGAGACATATAGCGATCGCACCCCAGGACACCCCGTGGCCCTCATCGGCAGTCACGGTTGGCTAGAAATTGCGGTCAATGAAGGAAATGCCGCTACTCAACTGAATTTAACCTACAACAGTTCTGTGTTGGTGCGTTGGTGAGGGGTGATGGGTGAGGGGTGATGGGGGAGGTGGGGGAGATGGGGAGTAACCACTGATTACTGGTAACAGTTTACTCTCGGTGAAACTAAAAATCGCTAAAAGTTGGCTAAAAGCCTTACTGTGATTAGTTTCTGACCTTTTTTTTAGGGTAAGGTTAACATCTCCCTGTTCCCTGTTCCCTTATTCACAAACAACAAACAACAATGAACCAAAAACAAACAACAATGAATATTCGGATTGGCAATGGATATGATCTGCACCAACTGACCACGGGCCGTAAGCTCATTTTGGGGGGATTAGAGATTGAACATGAATTGGGGTTAGCGGGCCATAGTGATGCGGATGTGCTGACTCATGCGCTGATGGATGCTTTACTCGGTGCGTTGGCCTTGGGGGATATTGGCCAACATTTCCCCCCCTCGGATGATCGCTGGAAAGATGCCGATAGTTTAAAGTTACTCGAACAAGTTCACCAACTGATTCAAGACCAAGGCTGGCAAATTGGCAATTTAGATGCGGTGATTCTGGCTGAACGGCCTAAACTCAAGCCTCATTTACCTGCCATGCGCGATCGCATTGCCCAAACCTTAACTATACACCGAGACCAAATCAGCATTAAAGCCACGACCAATGAAAAATTAGATGCTGTAGGGCAAGAAAAAGCCATTGCAGCCTATGCTGTCGCCCTCTTGGTTAATCCCGTGTAACCTCGTTGGGCTGGGGGTTTTCTCTCTCCTCTTGGCAATGTATTATTTTTGTAGTATATTAGTAATACTAAGTAGAATTACGTCTATACAGTTCTCTCAGAAATGTTACAATACTTAATATACAGAGTTCTTCCAGAGGCTATGTTCCTAGCCCCGGATCGTTGATCTTTCCAGTCTTCAGAAGTGGGGGCAGAGCGCGATCGTGATTTTAAAAAGGATTTTAAAAACGCGATCGCGCCAAACCCCTCTCTAAGAGATACCTGTCTCAGAGATACATTGTCATTCCCTTAACCTCAATACTCTGCACCATGAAAACCCCTCAAAAAACAACCGATCCCGTCCGCACTTACTTGCGCGAAATTGGTCGTGTGCCGTTACTCACCCATGAGGAAGAAATTGTCTTAGCCAAGCGGGTCCAAAAAGCGATCGCGCTGCGCAATCTGCAAACAGAACTCAGCGAACAACAAGAGCGAGACATCAGCTTTAGCGAATGGGCCCAGGCCGCAGAAATGAGCGAAGCGGAATTAAAACGAACCCTAGAAAGCGGAGAAAGAGCGAAACGCAAAATGGTCGAGGCCAACCTGCGCTTAGTCGTCTCCGTGGCCAAAAAATACATCAAACGTAATCTCGACTTACTGGACCTCATCCAAGAAGGGACCATCGGGATGCAGCGTGGTGTAGAAAAATTCGACCCCACCAAAGGCTATCGCTTTTCCACCTACGCTTACTGGTGGATACGCCAAGCCATCACCCGGGCCATCGCTGAAAAAAGCCGCACCATTCGCCTTCCCATCCACATCACCGAAAAACTCAATAAAATCAAAAAAGCGCAACGGCAAATGTCGCAACGCTTAGGACGAGCGGCCACCGTCGCAGAATTAGGGGAAGAACTCGATCTCACCCCCAAACAAGTCCGGGATTATCTGGAAAAAGCCAGACATCCCCTTTCCCTCGACTTGCGCGTCGGAGATAACCAAGACACGGAATTGGGAGAACTCCTCGAAGACGATGGCCTCTCTCCCGAAGACTTTGCCACACAATCCTCTCTCCAGTTGGACTTAGAAGGGTTAATGGCCGACCTAAGCCCCCAACAGCGAGAAGTTCTCACCCTCCGCTATGGCCTCAACGACGGCCAACCCCTCACTCTCGCCAAAATTGGCTCACACATGGGGATTAGTCGAGAGCGAGTGCGACAATTAGAACGGGAAGCCTTACGCAAACTCCGACAACAAAAAGCGGCGGTTCAAGAATATTTAGCCAGTTAAATATTAACAACACCTGATTTAATTTAAATTGGGTGTTTTTTTAAGGCAGAGGGCAGAGGGCAGAGGGCAGAGGGTAGGAGGTTTTAGAAGGTAGAGGGGTTTCAAAGGCAGAGGGGTTTCAAAGGCAGAAGACAGAAGGTTTTAGAAGACAGAAGGTTTTAGAAGGCAGAGGGCCATTTGAGGTTAATCTCAAAAGAGGTAATGAATTGTGTTGAGGCATTTAACCGAATGACTAAATCGAACCAACCTATTGTCACCATCTATACAGACGGCGCGTGTCTTGGTAATCCTGGCGTGGGAGGCTATGCGGCCTTATTAATGTATGGGGAACATCAGAAAGAAATTTCAGGGAGTGAAGGGACGGCCACTACTAATAATCGTATGGAAATGCAGGCCGCGATCGCAGGACTCCAAGCCCTAAAATTTCCCTGTCAGGTGAAACTCTACAGCGACAGTCAACTCTTGGTTAACACCATGACCAAAAACTGGAAACGTAAGGCCAATCAAGATTTATGGGCGACACTCGACCAACTGGTGAAGGAACATCAAGTCGAGTGGTTTTGGGTGAAAGGCCACGCAGACAACCCTTACAACCAGCGTGTCGATGAGTTAGCCGTCGCTGCGGCCAAAGCGCAGCGTTCTATTATAAAATAATAAATTGCTTCGCAACATAAAAAAGCAGCATTTTTTACAGTTTAGAAAACGCTGCTCTGAAATGGTATAGAAGTTTGCTAAATCGCCTCTACTCAATTGAATTATGACTGATTCCATTCATTTCCTCATGTGTTCGCCCACCTACTATGACGTAGATTACGTCATTAACCCTTGGATGGAGGGGAATATACATAAATCCTCCTATGATAAAGCCAAAGACCAATGGCATCAACTCTACGAGGTGATCAAAGAACACACCCATGTTTACCTAGTGGACCCTGCCAAAGGGTGGCCAGACATGGTATTTACCGCCAATGCGGGATTAGTATTAGGGAATAATGTGGTCTTGAGTCGTTTTCTCCACAAAGAACGACAAGGGGAAGAACCCTACTTCAAACAATGGTTTGCGGATAATGGATATAACGTCTTTGAACTCCCCCCCGAATTGCCCTTTGAAGGGGCTGGAGATGCCCTTTTAGACCGGGAAGGCCGTTGGTTGTGGGCTGGATATGGATTCCGCACCGAATTAGACTCTCACCCCTATTTAGCGAAATGGCTGGATATTGAAGTGTTATCCCTCCGCTTAGTGGATAGTCGTTTTTATCACCTCGATACTTGTTTCTGTCCCCTCGCTAACGGATATTTACTCTATTATCCCCCCGCGTTTGATGCCTATTCTAATCATCTCATTGAACGGCGTGTTCCCCCAGAAAAACGCATTGCTATTAGTGAACCGGATGCGGTGAATTTTGCCTGTAATGCGGTGAATATTAACGAAGTAGTGATTATGAACCAAGCGAGTGAGGAGTTAAAACAACGCTTGGCCAAGGTTGGGTTTCGGGTAATTGAAACCCCCTTAACGGAATTCTTGAAAGCGGGAGGGGCGGCCAAATGTTTAACCCTGCGTACCACTGAACCTGTTCTTGAGGATGTCCATGCAACAGTTTCTGTCACCAGTCGCACCATTCGCATGGAAGGCCATCTCCTCGATGCGGGAACGATGAACCGCGCTTTAGATTTAGTTGTGGAACGGGGTGGCAGTTTCAAAGTTCTCAATTTTGATTTAGGGGCGGAACGGCAAAGCACCTCGACGGCGGAAGTGCGGGTGAGTGCGCCGGATCAAGAGGTCATGGAAGATGTGATGACGGAGTTGATCCGCATCGGGGCGGCCAGTTTGCCCGAAGATGAACAGGATGCTCAGTTAGAGCCGGTTCCTGCCTTTGGGGTGGCCCCGGATGATTTCTATGTGACTACGATTTATCCCACGGAAGTGCGAATTAATGGGGAATGGGTGCGGGTGACGCATCAGCGCATGGATGCAGCGATCGCGGTTAAGGAAACCCCCCAAGGGGTAACGGCCCGGTGTAAGTTAATTCGGGATGTGGATACGGATGAGAAAGTAGTTGTCGGAGTGCGGGGCATTCGCACGGTACGCAAGACCGAAGACCGTTCTCGCAGTGCAGGTGAGGAGTTCAGCTTCATGGGGGCCGGAGTCTCCAGTGAACGGCGTGTAGAGTTGGTGGTTGAGCAGATTGCCTGGGAAATGCGCCATATCCGCGACCAAGGCGGTAAGGTGGCCGTAACGGCTGGCCCAGTGGTCATTCATACGGGGGGCAGTCATCATTTATCCCGGTTAATCCGAGAGGGCTATATTCAAGTGTTACTGGGGGGAAATGCGATCGCCGTCCATGATATTGAACAAGCGTTAATGGGAACGTCTCTCGGTGTGGATATGAAGCAGGGAACGCCTGTTCACGGTGGCCATCGTCATCACCTGAAAACCATTAATACCATTCGTCAATGTGGCAGTATTGCCAAGGCCGTTGACCAAGGGGTTCTCACTAAAGGGGTGATGTATGAATGTGTGAAAAATAATGTGCCGTTCTGTTTAGCGGGGTCTATTCGGGATGATGGGCCGTTACCGGATACCCAGATGGACTTGGTGAAAGCTCAGGAGGAATATTCCCAGTTGTTAGAAGGGGTGGATATGATTTTGATGCTTTCGACCATGTTACATTCCATTGGGGTGGGGAATATGACTCCTTCTGGGGTGAAAATGGTCTGTGTGGATATTAACCCGGCTGTGGTGACGAAATTGAGCGATCGCGGCTCAATTGAATCCGTAGGTGTGGTGACGGATGTGGGGCTTTTCCTCAGTTTACTGGTGAAACAACTGGAACAGTTGACCAATCCCTATGCTGAACCGCAAGTCATTTAACAAGCGCGTTTAAGCGGTTTTTTGCGGGAAAGCGGCCACTGGGTTGCTTTCCTGTCTCAAGACTGCGGTTGCCCCGTGAATGGTTAAGGTTATGTTAAGGCAATTTGCTTTCACTGATTCAAAATTTGGGTTAAAGTTTCCGTGAATGTACTGAAGCCATACACTTCGATGACTTTAGCGCGTAATTGTTCCGGTTGATAGAGTAAAGAATTGTTGTATTTTTTTTGACAAACTTCAATTAATGTGTTAGCAATTTCTGAGATATCATGGGGATTGACTAAAACCCCTAATTTTCCCTGACATAAAGCATCAACCGCCCCATCTTGGTTGCCCCCTAAAACGGGTTTTCCGGCGGCTAAGGCTTCTAAATAGACAATGCCAAACCCCTCCCCATAACTAGGCATCGCAAAGACATCACAGAGGTTGTAATAGTCGGCTAATTCTTCATCGGAGACAAACCCGACAAGGGTGACATGATCTTGGAGATGGTGGGTTTGGATTAATTTTTCGATGCGAGAATAGTCTTCTCCTTTGCCCACTAAGAGATAATGAATATTGGGGATTGCTGCCCGAAGGCGGGGTAATGCCTCAATAATCTTATCGTAGCCTTTGTAGAGTTGGCTAGGGTCGAGACGGGCGACGGTGAGGAGAATGGGCCCGTGGGAGTGGAGGTGGTGACGGTGTAGGAGATGGG
Source organism: Spirulina sp. CS-785/01 (assembly GCF_028330525.1). Classification (GTDB taxonomy): domain Bacteria; phylum Cyanobacteriota; class Cyanobacteriia; order Cyanobacteriales; family Spirulinaceae; genus JAQMSD01. The sequence goes on along the minus strand of NZ_JAQMSD010000024.1, from coordinate 8,871 downwards.
GGGGTTTGGGGGCAATTTTAAAGCGACTCTCATCAAAAGTGTTGGGGAGAATGCTGATTTTTTCCGGGTTGAGGGGGGTATGGGCGAGTAAGCGATCGCGGGTATATTCACTCACTGCTAAAATGCGATCGGCATTGTGAATGGCTTGGCGTAAACTGGCTTTGGGAATATCCCAAACTTCGGTCCCGTGGGCCACCACCCAATAGGGAATACCGAGGAGTCGTTTCAGATAGTCGGCAACCACGGTAAAGTTAATGTGGGTGCTAATAATGAGATCAGGTCGTTGCGCGATCGCAGCCTTCACCAACTGTAACGCAAACCCCCCCGTCCGCAACTTTAACGGCACATTCCCCGCAAAATGAAACCGCGTCTCCGGCAAAAAGCGAGGAAAGGCGCGAGTATCATGCTTTAAAAACACATCATACTGGGCATCGGGTGCAATTTTCTGTAACGCTTCCAAGAGAAAGGCCGAATAAACCTGAATTCCTCCCTTAAACTCGAAAATATTGGGAATCCAAAGGTGATAATGGGTCATGTCAATTAACAATTAAACAATTAACAATTAAACAATTAACAATTAAACAATTAACAATTAAACAATTAACAATGGTTCTTTGTTCTGCTCCATCTCCTCCATCTCCTCCATCTCCTCCATCTCCCCCATCTCCTCCATCTCCCCTTTGTGTCCTTTGTGTCTTTGTGGTTCAACAGTCAACTATCAACTCCCCCATCTCCCGACTCCCAACTCCCGACTCCCCTATCAACTCTCCACTATAAACTATCAACTATAAACTCCCTCTAGACTTTTACCGCAGTTTTGCCTAAACTAAGGGACGATTTACGGGCAAAAAGTCCCTTGCCTTGGAACAAAACCGATTCGGTATAACTCGATCACTCCATCAGATTACAGCACTATTCCCCAAAGATTCGTCTATGAAAAGAACAATCGCCCTTTTCTCCCTTGGTTTGGGTTTGGCCTTAGCAACGCCACAACCATCCGTCCAAGCACAACCGCCCTTAGAATGGTCTAATCCCCATCGGCAAGATGCTTCTCTCGGTTTTGATGAACAACTCTGGGAGAGTTTTCGGGGATCGGGAGATAAACAAGCCTTACTCCAGTCGCTCAATAATAGCTTACGCTATCTCAACACCCCAGGGGCCGCTGAAGACTACGAAAATTATTCTATCCCTTGGATTACCCGCGATCGCGTGCGTCGGTCCTTAGTTCGTTTTCGCCAACTGGTACAAAATTCTAACAGTCCCGAAGAACTCCAAGCCGCCGTTAAACGGGAATTTGTCTTTTATAAATCCGTCGGCAGTTCCCGTTATGACGGCAAAGTCTTCTTCACCGGGTATTACGAACCCATTTATGAAGCAAGTCCTGTTCCCACCGCAGAATATCGTTATCCCATTTATCGTCGGCCTGGGAATTTAGACAATTGGACCACCCCCCACCCCACCCGCATTCAACTCGAAGGGATGGATGGATCAGGGAAAAATAGTCCTTTAGCTGGGGGAGAATTGGTTTGGTTGCGCGATCGCTTGGAAGCCTTTCTCGTACATATCCAAGGATCAGCCCGTCTCAAAATGCCCGATGGCCGGCTAATGAGCGTTGGCTATCACGGCAGCACCGATTATCCCTACACTAGCATCGGTCAAGCGATGATCCGCGATGGCCTCCACCCTGCCGACGGGTTTACCCTCCCGAAAATGATCGGCCTATTCCGACAAAACCCTGAATTACTCAATGTGTATCTGCCAAAAAATAATCGTTTCGTCTTCTTCCGAGAAACCCACGGCGCACCCGCCACAGGGAGTTTAGGCGTACCTGTCACCGCAGATCGCTCAATTGCCACAGATAAAAGTCTGATGCCCCCTGGTGCGTTAGCCTTAATTCACACTCGGATGCCAATTCCCGATGGCCGTGGGGGGATGAATACCCCTACTGTGAGTCGTTTTGTCCTAGATCAAGACACCGGAAGTGCCATTAAAACCCCAGGCCGGGTTGATATCTTCATGGGGACCGGAGAATTAGCTGGCGATCGGGCAGGTGTCACCGGATATCGCGGTGAGTTATATTACCTGTTATTAAAGGAATAGCAGGTTCATTGTGATTGATTAAGATAGCGTTGACACTCCCACGAATAGAATTTGTGGGAGTGTTATAGTTACACCTGTCAAGGTGACTGACCCAATATTTGTTACGAGTGACGACTAATTAACCAATAGGTTTTCATCCTCCCTTTACCTCTCACCTCAATCATTCCCCGTTCTTCACAATAATATTTTTCCTTTAAACAGTGGTAAGTCGCCTCAGTAATTTGGATTTTTCCTGCTTCGCCGTGGGATTCCATGCGAGAAGCCACATTAACCGTATCTCCCCAGAGATCATAACTAAATTTGCGAATGCCAATAACACCCGCCACCACTGATCCCGTATGAATGCCAATGCGTAAACTAATCGTTTGGCCATCATCTTGCTGAAAACTGGAGATCGCATTTTGAATATCAAGGGCCAGATCAGCCACCACCTCCGCATGATCTTTCCTAGGAATGGGGAGTCCTCCCACGGCCATATAAGCATCCCCGATGGTTTTGATTTTTTCTAACCCATGCCAGTCCACCAGACGATCAAATAGGGAAAAAACGTGGTTCAGAAGTTTTACTAACGCATGGGGAGACATTCGGTTAGACAGGGTAGTAAACCCCACAATATCGGCAAAGAGAATAGTCACTTCGGGGAATTGTTTGGCGATGAGGCCGGTTTCTTGTTTCAGTTTTTGGGCAATGGCCGCAGGTAAAATATTCAGTAATAACCGTTCTGAACGGCTTTTTTCGGCTTTTAAGGCTTCTTCGGCTAACCGTCTCTCGGTGGTATCGGTGGCGACGGATAAAAACTCGATGAGATTTCCCCAATCATCATAAATCGCTTGATTCGCCCAAGTCACCCAGACTCGTTCCCCGTTTTTTCGCATATTTTCATTTTCAAATACGGTATATTTCTCTGGGGTTTGAAAGGCGTTCATTAATTCTTCGGCTAATTTACGTCCAGAGGAGTCTAGTTGAGGAACAATTGTGCCCATTAAGTTTTGTCCAATTAACTCATCTTCTTGATAGCCAAAAAAGTCTAGACCAAATTGATTAATAAATAAAATTGTGCCGTCGAATCTCCAGCGTACAATGGCGGAATTGACATTATGAACGAGGTGACGGAATTCTTCTTCATTTTTCTTAATGGCTTCTTCGTTGAGTTTTCTTTGGGTAATATCTTCGGCAATGCCTACAATATGGGTAACTTCTCCGTCATCTTCGATCAGTGGCACTTTTAACAGACGTTGCCAGATAGGTCCAGAGAATTGTGTTTCTAATAATTCTTCTTCAATAACAACTAATTGTTTGTTTTGGATGAGTTGACGGTCATTGTCTTCAAACTCATGAGCTAACTCCCAGTTAAAAATATCATAAGAGGTTTTGCCTAATACCTCTTGTTCGGGGATTTTATAGAGTTTTTCGGCAGCTTTATTCCATAATACATAACGCAAATCTTCCTTGACATTTCGCACGAAAACTGCTAAAGGTATATTATCAATTAAACTATCTAAAAAACGCTGAGATTTGGCTAATTCTTCTTGTAATTGTTTGGGTTCTGTAATATCTCGTGCCACCCACACTACTGCATCATTAGAGATGGGGGAAATACTGGCTGAAAACCATCGTTTTTGTTGGGTATCATCATAAAATACAGAATAGTCAATTGTTGTCATTTCCTGCTTATGCAGGGAGTCTCGGATACATTGAACAAATAATTCTGCTTGCTCTGGGGGAAATAAATCATATTCGGTTTTGCCAATGAGTTCCCCCATACCATCTTTGATGAGATAGGGGTTCATGGAGGCAATTTTTAAATAGCGTCCTTCCTTATTTTTAACCATGACTAATTCAGTCATGGCACTAAATAACCCGCGTAATTCGGCTTCTGCTTCGGTGAGTTTTGCGGTGCGTTGTTGGACTCGTTTTTCTAATTCAATATTGGCTTGTTCTAGTTTAGTAAAAGATTCAGAGAGTTGTTGGGACATTTGGTTAAACGATCGCGCTAATAATTGTACCTCACTAATCCGACTTAATCCGGTGGTTTGTTGTAGTTTTCCTCTGGCGATCGCTTGACTTGCTTCAATCAAATTACTGAGAGGTTTAGTAATCCCCTGCGCCATCAAAACCCCGATAAAAATAGATAAAATTAAAGCCAAAAGACACAATAAAACTGTATTTCGGGTATTTTCATCTAAGCGTTGTGTAAAATCGGCTTTGGGAATAACCACTACAATTAACCAATCAATTCCTCGGTCATTTTGTAGCGGTGTCACCTGTAGAAATTGCTGTTCGCTTGCTAAGGTAAACTCTAACTGTTGCGGGGAGTTAATCTCACTTAAATCTCCGTATTTCCTTTGTAAATAATTAGCGACTCCCTGAATTAACGGATCATTACTATTTTTAGCTTGAATGCGTAACGTTGTCCCATACGTCACTAAAAACGGTTGGTCTAAAGTCGAACTGGCCACCAATTGACCGGAGCGTTCTATAATAAAGGCTTCCCCCGACTCACTAATTTGTAATCCTTGTAAAAAGTCACTAATGGCCGATAAATAAATCTCGGCCCCAAATACCCCTAATAACTCCTCCTGATCATTATAAATCGGTTGATTCACTGGACTGGCCAACGTTTCTGATCCCGTATTGGTATAAATTCCCCCCCATACCGCTTGTTGTGCGGCCACTGCGGCCTCATACCAGGACTGGTTGCGGACATCGTATTCTGGGAGAGTGTTGAGCAATGCCTCGCGTTCTCCCTGTTCTGTGAGAGTATAGGTTTGGAATTGTTGATTGGTGGTAGAATTTGCGATCGCCAGTTTCAACTCCCCATCCGCTAACCGTTCAATCCCCAAAAACTCCCCCTCCGTATTGCCAAATTTAAGCTGACTAATCGTGGGAAAATTAGTTAATTGTCGAATAAAATAATCTTCCAGTTGGGCCCAGTCTTGCAAGTCCAACATCTGCAACTGGACAGCATCCCGATTAATCTGATTTACTTGATAAGGGGATTCTGTATAATCCTGAATCTGTTGTTGAATTCGGGCCGTCACTTCCCCCCGCAATTGTCGAGTATATTCCTGAATCCCCTCCTCCCCATTCCGCACCGATAACCATGCAGTGAGAGACACTGTGGCCGTGGTTTGCAGTGCGAACGGTAACACTAAAATCACCCGTAAAGGGATTTTAGCAGGCCATTTCAATACCATTCGTAATCTATGCCACATGAGTTAATGGGGGAGCATGGGGGGATAGTTGATAGTTGATAATGGATAATGGATTGATGATGAAAAATTAAATGGTCAGGAATTAAACCAACAACCAACAACCAACAACCAACAACAATATTCTTCCTTCACATTAACTAAACCATTTCTGGATCAGTTCCTCTATCTTGCCATTCTCCTTCATTTGTTCCAAAACTTGATTAAACGAGTCCGTGTAAGAAGAATTTTTCGGGAGAGCAATGGCCGACCCACTGGAATCCGTCTCAAAATTAACACTAAAATCTAAATCAGGATTGGCCTGTACATACTGTTGGGCCACCGTGGACTCAATTACCGCAGCATCAAGGGTTTGCTCCTTCACCCCTTGGATAATTTCCCCAATTTTATCCATTTCCATCAACTCCACCCCCTCAATTTTCCCCGCGGCCTCTGCTTGAATTGATCCTGCTTGAACCCCAATTTTCTTCCCGGATAACGCTTCGGGAGTTTCTAAGATATTCCCTTTCCGCGCTAAAACAATACTCTCCGCCTTATAATACAGTTGCGTAAAATCCGCGATCTCTTGACGTTCGGGAGTCGGAGACATTCCGGCCATGACAAAATCCACCTTTCCTGCTTCCAAAGCCGGGAGTAAACTATTAAAGTCCATATCCTGTATTTCTAGCTGAAAACCTAACTCCTCCGCAATGGCTTGAGCAATATCAATATCAAACCCGACAATTTCTCCCGACTGTTCTTTAAACTCATAGGGGGGGTAATCCGCAGAAGTCCCCATAATCAGCGTTTTATTCCCACATCCCGCAAATAAAACCAGACTGAGTAAGGTAGCGAGACTCAATAAAAGAAATTGAATAACGGCACGACGATTAAACATGGGATTTAATGGTTAACTATTAAAACAAGGTGGGATACATTGTGGCCAACCCGATGTCTAGACACCGTTATTGTAGCCAAATCATGTACCCCACTGACTCCAAAATCCCAACGCGATCCCCTCCCTAGGGGAGACACCCCGCATCCCATAAGGCCGAGGGGAAATTGGAGAAATTTATTAAGTTTTGGTAACTCCGCAACGAGTTAAAAACCTTGTTGCTCCGTAAACAATAGACAATAGATAATCCTCAAAATTATTGATTATTAATTATCAATTATCAACTATCAATTATCCATTATCCAGCTTTTGCTTCCGTTTCCGGGACACTGGTTTCTAACTTCAAACAATTGCGGCCATTAATCTGTAACTGATATTCCACCTTATCCATGAGACGATTCATAATTAACCAACCATATCCCCCTTCCTGTTTTTCTTCAGGATTCGGCGGTAAATAGGTGGATAAATCGTACCCGGTGCCGTGGTCCCAAATTTCCAAGGCAATATCCCGTTCTTGGAGTTCGAGACGCAATAGCACAGGAATTTGGGGTTGGTCTTTGTGAGCGTGACGCACGACATTAGAATAAGCCTCCACTAAGGCCAAACGCAATCGATTAGACTGGTTTGTCCATTCTACCGAGTCGCCTAATTCGAGTTCTAAACAGTCGAGCAACCAACGCTCTACCACGGTCAAAAATTTTAAATCACTTGGGATGTGTAGTTCTGTCTTCATTAACTACAGAACCTCCAAAAATAGCATAGTTTGGTCGTCTTCCTGAACTTGGTTAGTATATTCGCGGAAACGGTTGAGTAAACTGTTTAACTCAAAATTTTCCTCTTGCAAAATTAATTGCCAGAGTCCGTCTTGATTCAACATTTCACCATTTCCTGGATAATTATCATCAAGGCGTTTTGTCACCGTTGCTTCTGTCATTCCATCGCTGGTTAACAGAAACACATCACCCTGTTGTAAGGTCAATCGACCCGATTCCCCTTTCCATTTGGGTAAAATCCCCACGGGAATGCCCCGTGTTTTCAGGTAGTTGGGAGTGACGGGTTCATTTTGCTGTGCTTTTTGGACACTTTCTTGATGATGCCAGACCATGGGGTAAATATGCCCCGAATTCGCATAAACTAATTCTTTAGTTTCGGGCGTATAGCGGGCAATCACCATGGTGATAAAGCAATTGGTACTGAATAAATCCTCATTCATGGTTTGATTGAGGTTTCTCAGGACGGTTTCGGGTTCAGGGGAGGCTTCTTGAGAGAGTTCCCGGCGTAGAATTGAGATGGCACTGGCCATAAAGAGGGCTGCTGGAACGCCTTTTCCCGATACATCCCCCACGGCCAACCAGACATCCCCTTGGGGATGAACATAGACCTCGAAGAAGTCGCCTCCTACTTCCCGTGCGGGGTAACAACTGGCATCGACTTTGACGGGCCCGGTGTCTCCCCAACTTTGGCGGAGTAAGTTGCGCTGAATTTGTCGAGCGACTTCGAGTTCAGCCCGCATTTTTTCCGCTTGTTGCTGGGTGCGTTGATAGAGTTTGGCTTGAGACACGGCTAAGGCCGCTTGTTCGGCGACCGATTCTAGTAAGTTAACATCCTCCTCGGTCCAAGAGTTATCTCCTTCAATTTGGTTGAGGTAGAGAATGGCGAGGGGTTGTTGTTGGACGTTTAAGGCGACGGCCAGTTCTTCTAAGTCGGCGTTGTCCTCGGCTTCGAGAACCATGCTGTTTTGCTGGGTTTCTTGGGTGCTGAGGACTTGTTCCATGAGGTTAATGGCGTTAGTTTCATTAAATCTCCCTTGGAAGCCGTCTTGGGCTGGGTGGGGTTGGTCTTCGGTGGCTTCGGGTTGCCCCTGAAGATAATAGAAGGACTCGTTGATGAGTTTTTCGCCTTCTACGGGGCGTAGAATGCCTGCGGTGGCTTCAAAGTTTTCGCCAATGGTTTTGACGATGGTTTGCAGCATATTTTGATAGTCGAGGGATTCTCGAATGGTGCTGGTGACTACATTGAGAACTTCCTCTCGCCGCAGGGCCCGACGGAGTTCGTTGGTGCGTTGTTTGAGAACCCGATAGGTGTCGGAGGCTTGTTGCACTACCGCTTTCAGGTTTTCGGGGTTCCAGGGTTTGGTAATGTATTTAAAGACTTTACCGGAGTTAATGGCATCCACTAAGTCCTCAACATCGGTATATCCGGTTAAGAGAATCCGAATGGTTTCGGGGAAGCGGTCAACGGTTTTACTGAGAAACTCCGTGCCGTTCATGACGGGCATTCTTTGGTCTGAGATAATTACCGCCATTTCCCCTTCTGTGTCGAGGAGGTCTAGGGCTGCGATCGCACCATCAGCTTTAAAGACTTTAAAGTCTCGTCGAAAGGTACGGTAGAGCAGGTCTAGGTTATCCGGTTCATCATCCACCACCATGAGTTTCAATTTCTTGGAACTTGCCTGACTCATTAACTTTCTCCGGACGTGCTGATTAGGGGTTTAAGGTGGGCAGGATTGAGAAACTGGGAAGATGTTGCAAGCATGATCAGAGGGGTCTTGTCAGCCTGTTAGTGGGGATTTTGGGTGGGTGGGAATGCTGGCTATTATTACCTGTATCATAGAGGGCCACGAGTAACAGTCTTGAGCGAGTAACAGTCTTGAGCGAGTAACAGTCTTGAGCGAGTAACAGTGTT
>NZ_JAQMSD010000023.1 GCF_028330525.1 Spirulina sp. CS-785/01 | reverse complement strand
ACAGTTTAACTGAGTGGCTGAAGAAGCCCTGAAAATCATGTGCAATTACGCATTTCTCATAGACCAAAATCAAACCCCTTTGAAACCTGTTCATCCGGCACAGGCCAGAAAACTCCAGGATGGGTATAAGTAGGGCTTTGTAGCCTAATGTCAAAAAAAGTCGAGTAAATAGCCTACTAGAGGTTAACCCCCTCTTAAAGATTTAACTGAGGATTGACACAGATGTTGCAGTGGTTCAAAAATCTCTCTCAACAGCTTAACCCCCAAAATAATATGAATCCCGTGACAACGGACACCGAGACTGAATCGGTGGAGTCGGGGGATGAGGAACAACAGTTAACGGATAAAGATCGGGAGTTTCTCTTTAATCAACTTTTAGAGGGAATTGCCCATGGTTGGCAACCCCTTCGAGTAGAACGCTTTTTTGAAGCGTTGGAACATCGAGGGAGTAAGGAACAATGGGTGGAGTGGCTGCAACGCTATGGGGCGAAATTATTGGCGGCCTCTAATCCTGATGAGGAGTTGGCCAAGCAGATGATTGCGTTGGGAGAGGTGACTCGTTCATCGGTGGCCTTACAAAAAGTTGGGGATACGGCCAGTGGGATTGGTCGTTTGTTGTTGGCGAAGGTGAAAAAAGAGGATAGTGACACCTGGGAGTATGAACCCCCCCCGACTCCCGCTTATCCTCCGGTTGAGTCAGAGAATGATTCCCCTGCAAGTTTTACGGAAATGTCTAGGGCGGAAACCCGTGAGACGGAAATGCCTGTGGCGGGGGAGAGTCCTTCGTCTCAAGCTGATCCTCTGAATTTAGGGGGTGAGGGGGCAAAAACCATTACTTTAGATGAGTTATTGGTCCGTCTCCAACAAGATGAAAATTTGGTGCAACAGGTGGCCAAACGGTTGGGGTTGGATACGACGGATCCCCAGGAAATTATTCAGGAGTTGGTGCGACAAATTAATCAAAAGGGAGAGGGGACAAGTCAAAAACCTTCGGTGTCTCCGACTCCTCCTCCGGCTGCTGCGACTCCTCCCTCTCCTGCTTCTCCTCAACCCATAGGGAGTCCTTCTCCGGCCACTGCTACCCCGGAAAATGCGACGGCTGAGGTGGCGTTTAATCGGGGGGTGAAGGCGTATGAGGAGGGGAATTTTGAGGGTGCGATCGCAGCCTGGCAAGAGGCCACCGAGATTAAACCCGACTATTATCAAGCCTGGGGCAATTTAGGCTTAGGGTTGAAGAATTTAGGGCGTTATGAGGAGGCATTAGAGTCCTATAACCGGGCCATTGAAATTAAACCAGATTTCCATAAGGCTTGGTATAACAAGGGGTTAGCCCTAGATGAATTAAAACGCTACGATGAAGCCCTGGCCGCCTATACCAAAGTGATTGAAATTAAGCCGGATTTCCATAAGGCTTGGTACAGTCGGGGCAATAGTTTAGAAAGTTTGGGGCAGAGTGAGGAGGCCATTGCTTGTTATGACCGGGCAGTAGAATTGCGATCGGATTTTTATAAGGCTTGGTATAGTCGGGGCAATAGTTTAAAAAATATGGGGCGTTACCAAGAAGCCGTCACCAGCTACGATGGGGCATTACGTCTCAAGGGTGATGATGGAGACAGTTGGTTTCATCGCGGGGTGGCCTTGGCTTCCCTAGGACAACCTCAAGAGGCCATTGCCAGTTATAACAAGGCATTGGAAGTGAAACCCAATGATCTCCAAATTCTCTGGCAACGAGGCAACGCCTTAGCTGCGGTGGGAGAATATGGCCAAGCCTTGGCGGATTATGATTTAACGTTGGATTTACAAAGCGACTTTCTCCCAGTTTGGTCGAGTCGTGGACAAGTGTTAGCGGCCTTGGGACGTATTCCAGAAGGACTGGCGGCTTTTGATCGGGCTTTGGCTATGAATGAAGCGGATAGTCACCTTTGGCAACAACGGGGGCATTTATTGGCTAAAGCCCACCGCTATCCCGAAGCCTTGGAATCTTACGATCGCGCCTTAACTCTCAATCCCGACCGACCCACCTATTGGAATAGTCGAGGGGCGGTATTATTAAAGTTAGGACGGAGTGAAGAAGCGATCGCCTGTTATGACCGTTCCCTACAACTCCAAGCCCAACGCTGGCAAACCTGGAAAGATCGGGCCGAAGCCGTCCAACAATCCCCCAAAGCGGACTTACTCCTCACGGCATTAAGTCCCATGGCCCAAAATAACCCCCATCTCAATGAACGGGGATACGGCGGTAAATTAGCCACCCTCAAACAAGGCTTAGAGTATTTTCCCCGCCAGCTACACCCAGAGGGCTGGGGCCGACTACAACATCATATCGGGTTCACCCAGTTTCAAGCCGGGGAAGATCAAGAGGAGTCCGCCAGCTTGTGGCGAGAAGCCCTACAAGCTTACGAAGCGGCCAAAACGGCCTTAACCCCAGATCGGTTTCCTCTCGCCCATCTGTACGTCCTACGGGACCAATTCCTGACGCTTTTGGGCTTAGAGGAAACCCAGAAGGCAAAACAATTACAAGAGACGGCAACTGCCCAATTAGAAACGCTGTTGGCCACCCTTTCCTCCCCCACCCAACAACAAAAAACCGTCTTTGAATTGGCGGGCCTCTATCATCTCCAAGTTGATCTTGCCATTCAAGAGGGGGAACGAGTCAAAGCCCTAGAAAAAGCGGAACAGAGTAAAAATATTATTCTCTCTTGGTTGTTAGATCAGCCTCAGTTACGGGACACTAGCTGTCAGTGGACGGATATTCAAACCTTACTGACTCCCCAAACCGCCCTAGTCTATTGGCATCTCAGTCCAGCAACATTAACTACCTTTGTGGTGAAACCTGGACAAACTGAACCGTTAATTATTGGTTATACCCCCAACGTAGTCCTCAATGTGGTCTTAAATCCCTCCTTGCGATCGCGCATTGAACAAGCCAAACAGAACAGTGAAGCCTCCCTCGCCATCCTCCTAGAACTCCTAGGACTAGAAGAAGACCAAACCACCAGCAACAGTGAACCCCCCCCTAGTCCAGGGGAACAACCCATCACTCAAGTCAGTGAAAATAATGGCGACGAATACAAACAAGCCCGTCAGCGACGACAACAATTTTGGCAATGGTGGCATAACTGGCAAAAAACTGCCGCTTTCCCCGAACAACTCACCCAACAATTACAAGAGTTACGGACTATCCTACAAATTGACCAAATTCTCCAAGAAATCGACAGTGAGGACATTCAACAAGTCATCCTCGTCCCTCACTCCAGCTTACATGAACTGCCCCTGCATCTCTTTTTCCCCGACTCCTTAACCCTGAGTTATCTCCCCTCGGTCCAATTGGGACTCCTCTCCCAGTCCCCCTCCCCCACCCCTCCCTCTCAACCCGAAGCCGTCTTACCTGATCCTTGGCTAAAAACGGATGTCCCAGCAGCCACCAACTGGCAACCCCAACCCACCCCACCCCCCTCTCAATTAGACCTTCTCACCGTAGCAGCCCCCGATAGCCAAGACTGGAATGGCCAACCCTTGAAAGAGTTTCCCAATGCCAGTTTAGAGGCCACCATGATTGCGGCTTACTTCTCCTGGGCCCAACAATTTGGCGGTGACTCCCTTCATCGGTCTCAATCCCCTGCGGCCAAAGCCGAAGTCTTGGCCGCCTTGCAAAACCGTCCGCGTCTCTGTCACTTCCTCACCCATACCTTTAAAAATCGCCAATTCCCCCGTCAGTCGGCTTTGGCTTTGAGTGGCCAAGAACGGTTACTGGGGCAAGAGTTGGCCGCTTTGCCTTGTTCACAGATGGAATTGGTCAGTTTTGCGGCAGCAGATACGGTGGTGACACCAGAGTCAGCGGCCACGGTGACGGATGAGGCCGGGTTAGCGGTTTATTTGTATAGTCAAGGGGTGTCTTATGTGCTGAAATCCCTCTGGACGGTGGAATCGGGGGCCCGTCCTTTGTTTATGATTGAGTTTTATCGCCGTTTATCCCAAGGCAGTCCGGTGACGGTGGCCTATCAGCAAGCCCAGTTATGGTTAAAAACGGTGACTTATGGGGAGTTGGTGCAGTGGTATTTTGACCGGGCTAAGGAGTTAGAAGGGACGTTAAGTGGTTTGGCGGAGGAGTTTACCGATGCGGCTGGCCGCATTCAAGATGACCCGGCGAAGTTCCAAGCAACTGACCCGCCCTATGCCCATCCCTATCACTGGGCAGCGTTTGTGGTTCTAGGGCGGTAGTCGTTTTGTTGTTTGTTTTTAGGGAATAGGGAACAGGGAACAGTAACCAGCATCCGAAGGCAGATGGCAGAGGGCAGAGGGCAGATGTTGAAGGAGGAAGTTAACCTAAGAAGAAGGACAGAAACTAATCACAGCAAGGCTTTTAGCCAACTTCCACCGATTTTTAGTTTCACCGAGAGTAAACAGTTGTTACTCCCCATCTTCCCCATCTCCCGACTCCCAACTCCCGACTCCCGAAAGCTTTCTGCCCAAAAACACTTTTTCAGAAGACGTTTATTAACATACTCTGATATTTTTGTCAAGTGCAGCACAAGAAACTTCCTAAAAAATCCGTTCAGCACCCTAGCTAAAAAAACTTTTATTTCCTGACAAGGCATTCAGTACCAATGGGGGTTTGAAGGGATTATTAGACCCATTGGTTATAACTAAAGCCCGCATTTTATCATACTAGCATAGATTACTCTAGAGTCAAGAAAAGCTGTAACAGTTATTGTCTCGTTGCCGAAATTGGGGATTTGGGGTAGTTAAGTTTTGTAAAATCAAGCCTTTCATGCTAATGTCTCATATATTAACCATCAAAACATAATCTATTTTTATATACAAAAACAGTACCGCCTCTCCCTTGACAAACCTAAACTTATAGGGTAATAGAGAGTATCAATTACCGATTGCCAATTACCGAGTCTCCATTACTCATTCTCCAAATCCATCTGAGAGTATAAATTTTTTTATCCCAGATACACAAACAAGAGTTTTAAGCTATCTTAAAAAGGGAAAATTTATGAAAAACCCACTCATCCGGTAACAGGATTAGCAGATTTATTATCCGTGCTATCGGTAGGTTAGATATAGTGAGCTAGATTACTTTTGCCCGTAAAAAACCTTTCATTATTTAAAAACTATGAGTGAGCTAAATTCCAGCATTGCGGAAGAATTGCAACCCCCCCGTGAAGTCCGGGTCAATCAATTAAATCACCTCATCAATACCTTACGGATTGCTGATGAAATTGCGGAGCGAGGCTATTTAATCAGTAGTTCCGAATTAGCAGATTTGATGGATGTGAATGCGAGTGCTGTCACCAGTCGGGGGGATCATTGGCCTTGGCGAAATTGGGTAATCTCGCGGGTTCGTCGGGAGGGAAACCAAATCCTTTGGCAATTGGAACGAGTAGATTAAACATGAGTAAAGGGCGCGAAATTTGCGCCCTTTACTGCATCCTCTGAGCTTCCGCTCTCAGTCCCCCAATCATCCGGTTTCATTAAAGTTAGAATAGACTCGGCCTCGCCATTGTTTGGGGGTTTGCCAAGCCGAAAGAAAAATGCGTAAGACGGCTAAGGGGTCGGCAAGGGGAGACAGCCAAAAGAGGGGGGAAAATTGGGGGGTGTTGCGGTCGTAGGAGGGTGCGATCGCCAGTAATAAACTCCAGCGAATGCCCACTAACAGTCCATTAACCCCCAAGGCAATTAACACAGGTAACGTTTGATAGCCCAACAGCCACAGACTGCCCCAGAATACCGTGAGCAGTAACGGAAGACCTTGCACCGTAAGCAGTAACCAGAGATCGCCCCAGAGTTGTCCAGGGGCTGAAGCGTCTTTTAAATCCAGCGATCGCCCCCATTCCTGCCAAGTTTCCTTAGCCCCCTCATACATCCGCACCTTGAGGACTCGTTTCCCATCCAGAAAGCCCACCTTATAGCCCTGTTGCGCAATATAACGAGCTAAGGTCACATCATCACAAAAAGACCCCTTAGCAACACTATATCCCTCTATATCCTCCAAAATGCCACGACGACAAAGAAAACATTGCCCATTAGCCATCACCCGTTCCGGAGAAGAAGGAGTTGCCCCAGAAGGGTCAAACCGATAAAGCAACGTCATTAATAGAGCCGGTTGTAATAACCATTCCCCCGGATAAGCCAATAAAAATTGGGGAGATAGAGAAATAAGGTCATAATCCTCTTGATTCGCCACCCGAAGCAATCCGGCCACCAATCCCGGTTGGGGTTGAGTATCCGCATCTAACCCTAAAATCCAGTCACTCTTGGGAGAACTGGCCAAAAAGCCATTATGGAGGGCCCAAGGTCGTCCCACCCAGTCCGACGGTAAAGGATCATCAGTGATTAAGCGAATACGCGGGTCTTGGCTTTGTGCCTGTTGTACCATCTCCCTAGTCCCATCTTGGGATTGACTATCAACAATCAACATTTCCCGCACTTCATAACTTTGCCGCTTTAACCCATCTAAACAAGGCTGAATGCGGTCCGCTTCATTGAGGGTAGGGACAATAATACTCGTAGTCCCTAATTGGTCTAATGTAGCCCGTTGGGGAGAAATGGGGGCCTGTCGTTGAGGCCCTTTCAGCAGACGGGAGAAGAAAATAAAACAAGGGGGTAAAGTAAAAAGCAGGGAAAGGAGTGCAATGGCACTAAGGAACGTTGAGGTCATATTTTGGGTGATTGGTGATTGGTGATTGGTCATTGGTGACAAGTCAAGATAACCTGTCTTTTGTCAAATGTGTAGGAGTATCGGGACTGTCGAGGGATAGAGGAGATAGAGAAGCATTGAAACTAGAACAGTTTGAACCTCCCCCTCCCCCATCTCCCTAGACAATAGGATGTCTCACTTTAACTGGTCACCAACGGTGTTGTCCGTAGAAAAACCTGTTCTTCTCTGCAAGAGAAAAAACAGGAAAAGGAAAAGCGAGTTTTACACAACAAACAACAAACCAATTTTACTTCACTGAAGCCATAGGGACTTGAACCGTATCGTTAGCTGACTGACCAGGAGTAACCGTTTGTTGGAGAGTTTCGGACATTAGGACCGAGGCCGGAGGGGCTAAATAGTAAAACACGATCGCCGGAATAACCCCCATAACCATCCCCAACAACACCGGGACCCAATAGCCAGACCCTAAACTCATCACCGTGGAAAACGCCAAATTACTTAAATACACCACCAAAGGAAAGCGTAACTGTTCCCGTGACAAATTCAGGGATTGATTGGACCAGCAGAAGGTGGCCACCGTCATAAACACAATCCCCGTGCCTAACCAACCGACAAAATTCTGATACGGCATCCCGAAAAATGCACCCGGTTGTTCCCAAATCCAAAACGGGACGGTGGTTTGACTCATGGCCGGGTCTAGGACAAAATCCCAAGAGGTTAATAATAACGACCCTAAGGCCACTGCACTCCCCAACTGCACCCAGCGAGGCAGACTTAACCGTTCTAACCCCACTCGGGCCAATAAATAAGCCGCACATCCTAAATAAAACCAAGATAAGGGAATAGTAAACGGCACTAGGCCGGCCACTTTATACCCTAACCCGCTTAAATACCGATAATGACCAAAAGGAAACCCGGTACTTGTTCCCAATAATTCACTCCCCAACGATAAAAACACCGCCGGAATCATAAACGTCAGCCATTTCCGCCAACCCAACACCCGATAGGCATAAACCGCCACCGCAGCGGCCCCTAAGAGCATATAAACTACACCCCCTCCAGCCATGGACCACTGAAAGACCGTCTTGCCAATCTCTGACAAATTCATAATAAATTCTGGATGGGGAAGCACCAATAATAAACCAGCCAAGCCAAAAATCATGGAGAGGATATGACCCACCAGTAAAGAACGCTCGATTACCACAAATTGTTTCATTAAAACTAAAACCTCACAAAATCCTCTTTGACCATCCCAGAGGGGCAAAATCTTGAGCTTTCCCCCACAGGCATAGACAGAAACTCAATCCACATACCTTTAAGGGAGATTAATGGATTATTAATATTTAGTTTACATCTCTACACAAATAGTTTGTAGGGTTAGGGCAAGATTCCGGGAAAATCCCGAACCTTGCTGGCTTAACCCTAGCCCTAGTCAAGGGGTGGGAAGGGGAAACTGTCAAACAGACTACATCTATCTGAGTCCGCTTCCTGAATCAGTTAATATAAGGTCAGACACCCATCCCTCCCCAGATTCATGACTTTACCCCTGTCCAAGCAGCAAAATATAGAAATTCGTCCTTTACAACTCCGTGATTTTGAAGCCTTAGAGACACTGATTGCCCAACATGGTAATCCTTACCAGACGGATGAAACTTTGGTTGCTCAATTGGAGCAGTTTCGCCGATGGTACGGGTTATTAAAGGTCTTGCGACTCCTCCCCAACCCCAGTCAACATCAATTTCATTTGTATGTGGCCGAACAAGGGGGAGAAGTTCGGGGTTTAATTGAAGTGTCCCCCTTTAACCGCACGCGCAGCACGTGGCAAGTCGAACGAGTGTTAGTGGACTTGACTCAACCCCCCAATGCCACTGTGAAAGATGTGGGGTCCCAATTGCTGCGCTACTGTTTTGAGACCATTTGGGAAGCGAGGACTTGGTTGTTAGAGGTGAATGTTAATGATAAGCAAACCATGGCGTTATATCGCCAAAATGGTTTTCAACCTCTGGCCCAAATGACCTATTGGGAGATTTCTCCAGAGCTTCTCAGCGAACTGGCGGAACGAGAACCGGCTTTACCGAATTTACTCCCGGTGAGTAATGCGGACGCGCAACTCCTCTATCAACTGGATACGGTGTCGATGCCTCCCTTACTGCGGCAGGTGTTTGATCGGCATATTACGGACTTTAAAACCCCCTTATTGCGGTCTTTGGTGAATAATGTGCGGCATTGGGGAGATCATCAAGAAACGGTGACGGGATATGTATTTGAACCCCAACGGAAGGCTGCGATCGCGTATTTTGAATTACAACTCTCTCCCCATGAGAATACCCCCAATGAGGCCCAACTCACGGTTCATCCGGCTTATACTTGGCTTTATCCGGAACTGATCACCCAAATGTCCCGTATTGTTAAAGAGAAAGCCTTCAAACCCCTAAGATTGGCCTCTGCGGACTATCAACCGGAACGGGAAGAATATTTGGAAAAATTAGGGGCTGAACGCACCGAACACACGACTTTAATGTCTCGTTCTGTTTGGCATAAACTCCGAGAAACTAAACCGTTAGAGGCGTTACAACTGTCAGATGTTCTCCAAGGGTTACAACCAGCCCGCACTCCTATCCCTAGTCGGATGGCTTGGTTTAAATCCCACCATCAAAACCCAAATAATTCAACTCCGTCTGAACCCGGCCATCCGAATTCAATGGATAATGGATAGTTGTTTGTTGTTTGTTGTTTGTTGATAGAGATGAGAAACTGGGTTTCTCTCCAAATTTTAGGCCAAAAGAGTTAACTGGAAGTAGAAGCCCGGTTTCTCGCTACTGGAATAAAACCACAAAGACACAAAGGACACAGAGAAAAATATTAATTACCAATTACCTATGACCAATTACCTATGACCAATTACCTATGATCAAACTTTCTGCATTAGGACTTGATATTGGACGAAAACGAATCGGTGTTGCGGGGTGTGATGGGTTGGGGTTATTTGCCACCGGGTTAATGACTTTGCGGCGTAAGTCCTTTCAGGAGGATGTACGACGGTTTCAAGAAATTGTCACGGAACGGGAGGTGACGGTGTTGGTGGTGGGTTTACCTTATTCTATGAGTGGGGACATTGGTTATCAAGCGAAACAAGTGCAAAAATATGCCCGTCGTCTCTCTAGTGCTTTAAATCTTTCTCTAGAGTTTATGGATGAACGGTTAACGTCTGTGGCCGCACAAGAATTGATGAAGGCGGATAAAATCTCTGTATCCCAAAATAAAGCTCTCATCGATCGCAAGGCCGCTGCTATTATTCTCCAACAGTGGTTAGATGCTCGTCGGGGTTGATGGTTGATAGTTGATAATGGGTGCTTCACCCAAGCACTAAGAATAAATAACCAAGAATAACTTATCCTGTGTTATAATACGAAAGGAGTGACAAAAAAATACAACATGAGGCTCAAACGATGGGAGTCGCCTCGTCGTCAAGGCCGCAATCATAAAGGGAAAGGCGGTTCGGCACGACAACGGCAACTCAAGAAACAACAACAAACGCTGCGTAAAAAACTCAAAGCGGAAGCGAAGCAAGAAAAACGAAATACGCCCAAAGCGGGAAAAAAGGGGAAGAGAGATATATCTCTTCCTTCTTTTTTTGTTTTGTTCTTGTTTGTTTTGTCTCGTTTATCCTGAAATGCCTGTTCTGCTTGTGTCAAGTACATTATAGCGGTCTAGAAGTAGGTCTCAAAGATGAGTAATCCCCTTTTGGCAATGAGTTTATTAGCGTTGTCGGTTTCTTCTGCGGAGTCTCCTCAAATTTGGCTAGAAGAGGGTTTAGATTTTCTCGAAAAACAGACTCAGGAAAACCAAACCCAAGCACAAGAGACGATACTGGATAGCTTGGAGAGGGGAGAGGGGATACAACCGGATAGGGAGGAGTTGCCCTGGTTTGCGGTGTCTCGTTTGGTGCGCTTTTCGGGGGGGGATGGAGAAGAAACCCTTCCTCGTCCGGTGTCGGGGGCCCAGTTTTATCAACAGCGTATGATGGCGTTGAAGCGGGGGAAACTTTATACTCGCTTACCGAGGAATAGTTTTTATGAGCAGTGGAAGGAGGCGAGGGAACAACCGAGTTATGAACAATGGAAACGGTTGTTAAAGTATGAGGCTCTTGCGATCGCACGGGGACAAGGACAAAATCAGCTTAATCTATTCGTGGGGGACTCTCTGAGTGCGTGGTTTCCCAGTCAGGCATTCCCTAAAGGCTCATTCTGGCTCAATCAAAGCATTTCGGGGGAAAATACCCAACAACTCCGCCAACGCCTCCATTTGTTCGCGGAAACGCGGCCTCAGACGATTTATGTCATGGTGGGGATTAATGATTTACGTCAGGGGGTGAGGGATGAGACAATTGTGCAGAATTATCTTGCGATCGCGCAACAACTCAAACAACAACATCCCCAAGCCAAAATCGTCCTCCAATCCCTGTTACCCACTCGTCAGCCAACCCTCAACCGTCGGATTAACCGCTTAAACCACGCTTTGTCCAAAATTGCCGAACGGGAAAACCTGTTATATCTCAATCTCCACGCCTTTTTTGTCGATGATGAAGGCCAATTAAAATCCTCTCTCACCACCGATGGCATTCACCTCACCCCAGAGGGGTACGAGGTGTGGCAACAAGCCTTAGAGCAAATTCAATCTTGGTTAGGTGTCCAATATCAAACGTTTCAAGGACAAGAAACCCAAATATAAATGAGCCTTGGGGTTAACCTCTAGTAGGGGATTTACTCGACTTTTTTTGACATTAGGCCACAAAGCCCTACTTATACCCCTCCTAGAGTTTTCTGGCTTGTGCCGGATGAACAGGTTTCAAAGGGGTTTGATTTTGGGCAGGGTTATGAGAAATGTGTAATTGCACATGATTTCAAGGGCTTCTTCAGCCACTCAGTTAAACTGTAAGGTTTGCCTCGACAAACTTCAAAGGGCTTTTTACGTCTGTAACACTACCTCCACTCATCGTTGGTGTTTTGTTTAATTACAGACCACAGGGCCAAGTGCTGGCGTTT
>NZ_JAQMSD010000351.1 GCF_028330525.1 Spirulina sp. CS-785/01 | reverse complement strand
TCCGCCCCCTTACAGCTAATCCGGTCTAGAGAAACGACCAGTAGTGTTAATCCGCAATACCCCTGGAGAGCTATTCGCAGCTACGGGAAGGTTATCTCTCCCCACTCCCCCACCTCACGAAGTAGGTGGGGGTCATTGAACGTCCCTTCTATGAAGGCGTGAAGTTATTCCACACCATTCAGGATGTGTACTTGTCTGATGATGTGACGATTGCATAACAATTAACAATTAACAATCAACAATCAACAATCAACAATTGGTTGTTGGTTGTTAGTTGTTTATTCTTGGTGAAAAAAGGAACAACGAAAAAATAATCTGTGTCCCACCCTAAATAGTCTTAGCCTGCCGTAGAGATTGTACCGTTTGCCGGGTGGTTTCGGCCACGCGATCGATTTCTTCGGCGGTGTTGAATCGCCCAATGCCAAAGCGCAAAGACGCATAAGCGAGAGCTTCTGAACGGCCTAAGGCCGTGAGGACGTGGGATGGGGTGGTGGCGGTACTCGAACAGGCAGACCCCGACGAAAGGGCAACCGTAGGCTGGAGGCCGAGGAGTAAGGCTGAACCATCTACTCCGGCAAAACTAACATTGAGGTTGCCGGGGAGTCGTTGGCTGAGATGGCCATTGAGGTAGATATCATCGAGGGATTGGAGTTGCTCCCAGAGGCGGTTTCGTAGCCCCTGTAGGCGTTCTGCTTCCTCCTCCATCATCTCTAAGCCTAACTCTACTGCCTTGCCAAATCCGACAATTTGCGGGGGATAGAGGGTCCCAGAGCGAATATCCCGTTCTTGGCCACCGCCGTGGAGTTGGGCGGCTATTTTCACACGGGGATTTCGTCGCCGCAGATATAATGCTCCAATGCCCTTGGGCCCGTAGATTTTATGACCTGTCAGGGACATGAGATCAATTTGCATAGCATCCACATCTAGGGGAATTTTCGCAATGGCTTGGGCGGCATCGGTATGAAATAAGACCTCATGACGGTGGCAAATTTCCCCAATTTCCGCTAAGGGTTGAATTACACCAATTTCATTATTGGCAGCCATAACGGAGACTAAAATGGTATCGGGGCGAATGGTTTTTTCGAGTTGGTCTAGGTCTAATAACCCATCTTCTTGGACGGGTAATACCGTCACCTCAAACCCCAAGGACTCTAAATAGCGATAAGGATCAATTACGGCCCGGTGTTCGGTGGCTACGGTGATGATATGGCGGCCTTTGGTGAAATAGGCTTCAGCAACCCCTTTGATGGCTAAATTATTGGCTTCGGTGGCCCCACTGGTAAAAATGAGCTCTTCTGGGCCGCAGTTAATGGCTTTTGCGAGGGTTTCTCGCGTTTTTTTCACGGCGGCTTCTGCTTCCCACCCATAGGCATGGTTAATACTCGACGGGTTGCCAAATCGTTCGGTGAAATAGGGCAACATGGCTTCTAATACCCGTTCATCAACGGGTGTCGTGGCGTGACAGTCGAGATAAATGGGTTTTTGACTCATTTTTTTGTTGTTGGTTGTTTGTTCTTGGTTGTTGGTTGGTAACAAGTCAAGTAGGTTAGAAACCGGGTTTCTGTTTAACATTGTAGAAAAGTATTATCGGTTTGGACAGAAACCCGGTTTCTTCGCTTCAATCTCCAATCTCCAATCTCCAATCTCCATTACTCAATTAACTGGCTGCATTTTCAGCCGATAAGGAGGATTGGGGGGTGGGGGTTTGTTCGTCTCTGGCCCATTGGCGATAATCTTCAATGAGATGGCTTAATAAGCGTTGTTTAATACGCATTAAGACGCTTTTTACTAAACTGTTTCCCGCATTTTCTAAGAGATGGCCGGGGGCTAATAATAACATGGGGGGAACATCAACGGTGACTTTGGTAATGGCTTTGCCTTTGAGTTTAATTTTACCGTCTTGTTCTCGGACGGCTAATTTCCCTTGCACATTTAACCAAAACCGATCATTAATATAATCAATGCCACGAATTTCACAGGATTGAGATTGCAAATATACAGTCCCTTCACTATCTGACCATACTTTTAGCACTACGGTGGGCTGAAAGTGATACAAGTTGAGTAAATTTAATTCGCGCATTTTCAGACGATAACAGTCATTGCCCAATTCTTCCATGAGACGGGGATCAGCAATGGCATTGACAAGGCGGTGGGGTTGTCGTAGATAATGCTGAATGGGGATCGATTCTTCTTCTACAGGAATGGTGACTGGTTCGACTGCTTCGCAAGAAATTTTCATAACAATAAGTTTTAAGACTTTGAGGGACGCAACTGTGTCCTATTAATATTACTTTACAAAATCTTTAGAAATCCGACAGGTGGCAAAAATACGACAAATTTGTTTACATTGTCTTAAAAAAATGAAATATTTGCGCTAATTTTTTAAGAATCTCTCTCTAGACGGATGCCCCATTGCTGTAATGTTGTACCCTTTGTCCGTTGTAATTCGGTGAGCGAGTTTAAATAGTTGATGCGGCGTTGGAGTTCTCTATTTTTGGCATTTAATAATCGTTCTTGGGCTTCTCGTAATTCAAAGGGATTCCCTTCTCCCGCATCGACTAAGGCTTCTTGGGCTTCTAAGTTGCGTTGGGCTAAGGTTACGGCTTGTTGGGCGAGTTCAATTTGGCGAAATTGTAGCTGAATTTCTCGGATGCGATCGCTGATTTCCGTGCGAATTTCCTCCTCTCTCAGTTCTAGGGTATTCTCTTGTTGTAATAAATTCACCCTAGCCCGTTCAAAGTTCTCCTCATCTTGTTTTCGGTTGCCTAACCGTCGGGTTAATACCAACTGGGCCGAAACATCGGACTGATCCGTAAAGGCTTGATTATACTGGGTTTCTAAGTCCAGTCGCCATTGGCGATTATTCTTGGCCTCTACCACATTAAACTCCGCCAACTTGAGACTCAGTAAGCGGATCAAATAATCGGGGCGATTATTAAAAGCCATCTGTTCCACCTCCTCGGTGGCAATTTTGACGGGGGTTTGGGTGGCTTCGGTGACATTTTCCACAGCCATGACAGGTAATTCCCGCTCAATCCCCAATTGGTTCAATAGGGCAAGACGGGCGGATTGGACGGCGTTTTGGGCTTCAATTAACTGACTTTCAAAGTCTGTGACGTTTTGTTCACTGGTGAGAAGACGAAACTCTGCTTCTCGGCCTGCCTCCACTAATGCCTGTTGTCGTTCTAGGGCTTTTTTGGCATTCTCTAAGGCCACTTGAGTATTGTTAACTTGTTCTTGTTGTTGTAACAGTCGGCGATAGAGTCGAATGGATTGAATAATCTCTGCACTGAGGGTATCCCGTAACGCTAACAGGTTAATATCTTCTTGGACTAAGGCGCGATCGAGGTTTAAGCGGGTAATTTCTGGCCCTGCATCCCGTAAGAGGGGCTGGTTAAAGGATAATGTCACCCCTTGGCGCAAGGAGTCCTCGGTGGTTAAGGCATTTAAGGACCGCAGTTGACTACGCCAATCGACTTGTATTTCTCCTCCGGTGGGCAATAATAGGGAAATTTCTGCCCCCAGTTGAATTTGTTCTTGGGTGTTTTCAATGTCTAAATCTTCTCCATCTCCGGTGAGTTGAGTCCGGAGGGTGGGGGTTAATTTGGGGTCAAATTCCCCTTGGGCAGTACGCAGACTGGCACGTTGAACGATGCGGTCTAAGTAGGCGTTTTGAATGGGGGTGTTGTTGGTGACGGTTAATTGGACGACTTCTTCTAGGGTGAGGGGGACGCGGTTTTCGGGCTGACTGGGTTTTTCGGGGGTGGGGGAGTCTGAGGGTTTACTTTGGGCGAGAAACTGGGTAAAGGGGTTATGATGACGGGCCCGACGTTGACGGGGTTGGGGTTGGCGAGGGGAGGTTAATTG
>NZ_JAQMSD010000350.1 GCF_028330525.1 Spirulina sp. CS-785/01 | reverse complement strand
GTTGGGGGAGTTGGGGGAGTTGGGGGAGTTGGGGGAGTTGGGGGAAGACTCCCAGACACAGAAATAATTTCAATGCGATCGCTATCCTGACTATGAGTATAAAGATAAGATTCCGTCGGGACAATACGTTCTACAGGTGCAGCATCACCCCGCGTAATTGCCCCTTGCGTCCCGTTGATACTACTATCCCCCACAATAAAGGGAGTAATGCCATTTCCCCCATGTCGAACAATACTCGTCCCTCCTGCCACCCCCCCCGCAACCGAAATACTAGCATCAGTGTTATTCTGATCCAGGAAAGAATTTAAAGCCCGAAAATAATTATCCGTGGTAATGGACACATTACCCCCCATTCCCGTACTTTGAGCATTAATCGAGTCCACTGTAATATTGCCCAAAGCATTCAGGGTGACATCCCCCGCAAGACCCGCATTAGAACTATCCAGCATCCCCGTCGTAATAGTCCCATTACTACTCCTCAGCGTAATCCCCTGAGAGGAATTAATCTGGGTAGTAGTCAGCGTATTGACCGTATTAATGTCGATGCCATTATTATTCGGGTCAAAAAGAGGATTATTGGCCGTAAAATGATTTAAAGGGGCATTACCCCCCATCGCACCATTCACCGCAATATTGCCACTCCCCGACGTAAGCGTAAGGTCGTAAGTCCCATCTACTGTCCCATCAATCTCAATAGTCCCCGTCCCATCCGTAAGCAAGGCCAGATCATTATTTAGCGTCACCGACCCCCCAAGAATGATATTATTATTCTCCGTCTCAATCACTGTCCCTTGAGTCGTAATCTGGCCCCCTAAATTAAGGGTAATTTCCCCCCCATCCACACCATTAGTCGAAATCGCATTAATATTCCCCGCATTGATATTATTGGCCGCAGTCAACAGCACATCTCCCCCTTCTCCGTAGGCCGCAGTCACTAAAACCCCCGCACTGGTATCAATACTTGCAGCGGTACTGTTAACCTCAATATTGCCCCCATCTCCCGTAAAACCGGGATTAAACGTTGCAATATTCCCCGTATCAATATTTCCAGGGGCCTGAAGGTGAATATCCCCCCCAGTCACTGCTCCCGCAGCACTGAGTAACCCACTTGTAGTGTCAATCGCTCCATTATTACTCGTCAGGGTAATATTCCCCGCTTGGTTGCTACTCCCCGTCGTTTCAATTTGATTCGTAATAATATCTTGTGCTGCGGTGAGAGTGATATTCCCCCCATTCAGTCCTGATGCGTTGAGCGTTCCGCCCTCTAAATTGATGTTTCCCGTACTATTGACGGTAATATTGCCGCCATTTCCCATTACTGGACTACTCTCTAAAACAGTGTTATTCAGGAGAATTACATCTCCCCCTGTCCCATTAAAGGTAATATCCCCCCCTTGCGACTGGAGAAGACTCGGATTCCCTAAAGGGAGGAATGGGGGTCCATCCGTGCCGATATAAATGCCTGAATCACTATTAACGGTAATGTCCCCCCCCATACTCTCGAAGGTTATATCAGTTAAAATCACAGGACGATTCGTTCCGTTGATTTCTATATCTCCCCCTTGAGAGTTGATGGAATTAATGATACTACTCCCAAAATTAATCGCCCCCACCCCCATGGAATTCTCAGTTGAATCTGCTGACAAGGCAATTGTCCCTCCTCCTGACTCAATCTGACCGGAGAATAATATCCCTGACCAAAGGTGACTCGCTCCAGACAGGGAAATATTACCTCCCCCCGAATCTAATTCACCTCTTGTGGTGATGCCCGAAAGCAGAGTAGCATTACCGTGAGCCGGATTGAGTAAAGGATCAGCCCCTCCCCCCATGACAAGATCACCGCCATGGGTCATAATGCGTGAACTGTTACTGGTGTCAATTGCTCCGACTCCATTACCATCCCGGTCAGCATTAAAGACCACATTTAACTGTTCTAGGGTGCTGAGGTCACTATCCTCAATCGACCCCTGATAAAAAATATTCTGACCTGCTCGTAGGGTTAAGGTGCGATTCGTGCCAATGCCGTTAAAATCTAATGTAGCGGTACTGTTCCAAGTAATATCTTCACTCGCTTCTAAAATGACATCATTACTTTGTAAGAGGGTGTAAATGCGATCGACTCCGATCACTTGATCGCCTACATCTTCCCCTACATCCCAAATTTCATCATCTAAATTAGTCCCAGTGCTGGTATCAGTGTTCCCTGCGGTGATGGTAATGTTGGTAGGGTCGAGTAATAATGTTCCTGCTTCTCCTACTGGGGCCGAGGTGTCCACCTCTCCGTTAAACTGTAAGCTATCGTAACCGGAGACTTCCACAAATCCCCCATTTCCCCCGTCTTCCCCTCCTCTCGCAGTAATGTTTCCGGCAAATTGGGTTTGGTTATCGGCCCAGACAATAACCCGGCCTCCATCTCCTTGGGTTAACCCATCGGCATTGATGCGAGTATCGGCACTGACAAAGGTGAACGCTGCGTTGGGAATTTCGCCTTCTCCGCGATAATCTCCCCCTAAACGAATATTTTTAACTATAGGGGGTTTATTCAGCAAAATAGAAGGTTCAAGCTGGACAACTTCAACCCGACAAGATGTGACTCTCTCTCGCCCCCTAAATGGGGGATTCAGCTTTGGATGACTCTTTTAACGAGACTGGGCGATTTGAGCTAAATTCCAATCAGGCCGGAGATTTTTGGCTTCTCCTAAATAGACATGAATGATCTCATCTTGGGGGAGGGGGGTATTGATTTGGATTAAAACCCGGATACATCGCTTTAAGCTGCCCTCTACCTGCATTTGTTGGAGATCGAGTAGGGGGACATTTTCCCATTGGGGGCGATCGCGGGCTACGGTTGCCGGGAAAATCACATTCAGATCAGGGGTTGCTGTAAAAATTGCACTGACAATTTCTGCGGGATCAAGTTGATTACGCCGTTCAATTTCATCAATTAATTCTTTGACTGCTCGATAGATCGCGTCCTTTGAATTGTGAGTTGCTGTTGTTGCACCACGAATTGCCCGTACTTTCCACGCCACTATTCATTCCTCCACATCTCAAAGTTCAATAAGGGATTCAGTTGGTTGTCTGGTTCGGGTTGTAACCTGATAATTGGTCATCCAACATCAATAACAACAAGATTTCGCTAGATGATTACGGTCGATATAACCAGAGAGGTTGTCCCCGTGTTGATAGTTCAAATTCTACCCAATCGAGGGCCCCGGCTAACCGAGATTTGGGTCTGGAGCTTTGCCCGGATAAGAGACGGACGAGTAAGGGTTTTTTCTCCTCAATGGTATTACTTTTTGCTTTTTCTGGATCGAGTCCGGCCAATTCCGCTAACCAGCGACGAGCATCTTCTTCGGTCCCTAGTCGATCGACCATTCCCAGTTCTAATGCCTGTTGTCCGGTAAAAATCCGCCCATCGGCAAAGCCTTTGACGGTTTCTACGTCTAGATTACGCCCTGTGGCGACGGTTTGCACGAATTGTTCATAACTACTATCAATCAGGGATTGTAGGATGCTCACTTCTTCGGGGGTGCTTTCTCGGTCAAAGGCTAAGATGTCTTTATAAGGGCCGGATTTAATGGTTTGGAAGGAGACTCCGACTTTATCTAGGAGACGCTCTAAGTTATTTCCCCGGATGATGACTCCGATACTCCCGGTGATCGTTCCTGCATTGGCGACAATATGATCGGCCCCAACGCCGATATAAACTCCCCCGGAGGCGGAAATATTGCCATAACTGGCCATCACTTTAACTTCTTTCTCCCGTAACCGTTGCAGCGCGTGATAAATTTCTTGGGAGTCTCCGACTGTTCCCCCTGGGGAGTCGATGCGCAGTAAGACGGCTTTATATTTTTCTTCTTCGACGGTTTTCAGGGCTTTGAGGACCCGTTTTCTGGTTTCCGTAGCGATCGCGCCTGTAATTTCAATACGAGCGATTTGTTTACGTTTCTGAGGTTTAAACGGCCAGATCATAGACAGGTGAGGATCAATTTGAAGTAATGGTCTCTCTCCACTATAAAGCGTTCTGTCCATTATCCACCACACCAAGGGGTTGGGCGTTTGCTTGTCGCTTCACCCAACCTATAAGACTTACCCTTATGCTCTCTGGCAGACTAAGCAAAGCCGAAGTGAAGTCTGCCTTCTGCCCTCTGCCTTCTGCCTTCTGCCTTCTGCTTTCTGCTTTCTGCCTTCTAAATGTACCGTCGAATTGTATCTTTGTGGTCATTGAGGGGGTCTTGAGAAAAACGTCGTAAGTGTTTCTGCCACTTATTCAGCCAACTTGCGAGTTGTTCTTCTCCCGACTGATGCCGTTCGATGGCTTTTTGGAATTCTTCATAAAACTCCGCAAAACGAACATAGTCGTCAATATCTGACCCAGTGAGGTCATACCCTAACTCATTGGCCACTTGGGCAAATCCATGACGGTTTGCGGGACAAGGGGATTTGAGCTTGTCTTGTAAGGTGGGGTTGTTACACACCTGTTGGAAAAAATTGATTATGGTTTCTCGCCGAGACATCACGCCAATCTATAGATTCTACAAGAGACTTTAAACTTTCTTTATTGTAGGTCAACTAACCACAATCAATCGCTCAACGCGATGTGATTGGGGCTTGTTTCTGTCGTCCACAATTTACAAAAACCTAAACTTATTCTAGCTTCTCAGGTGAACCCCGTTCTAGGGCTAGTTGGATTAATTGATCCACTAATTCGGTAAAGGGAATCCCTGTGGCTTGCCATAATTGAGGATACATACTGGTGGCTGTAAATCCGGGAAGGGTATTAATTTCGTTGATTAAGATTTCTCCTGTGTCCTCTTGATAAAAGAAATCCACTCTAGAAATTCCCGCCGCATCAACCGCGAGAAAGGCTTGGATGGCCTGTTTTTGAATCTCTGAGACGATTGCATCAGGGAGGGGGGCGGGAATGTGTAAATCGGCTTGTCCGGCGGTGTATTTGGTTTCGTAGTCGTAGAAGTCACTTTGAAAGGTGATTTCGCCTACAACGGAGGCTTTGGGGTGATCATTGCCGAGGACGGCACATTCGACTTCTCTGGCGTTAATTCCCGCTTCTATGATGATGCGTCGGTCGTAGCTGGCGGCATTGTCGAGGGCGGTTTCGAGTTCCTTGCGATCGCGCACTTTGGCAATTCCCACCGATGACCCCAAGTTGGCAGGTTTCACAAAAACCGGATAATTTAATTTCGCCTCAATCTCGTCACAGAGTTTCGGGAAAACACAGGGATTCGACCAAATTTGAGAACGAGTTACGGCCACATAGTCCACTTGAGGCAGTCCTGCTTGGGCAAAGGCTTCTTTCATGGCCACCTTATCCATCCCCAAGGCTGATCCTAACACCCCACTGCCCACAAAAGGCACTTGCATCAGGGTTAAGAGTCCCTGAATTGTCCCATCTTCCCCGTTGGGCCCGTGGAGAATAGGAAACCACACATCCATATTGGCCGCTTCCGGGGGAAATTGCCAGAGAGACCCAGGGGAGTCCTCACTTGGTAAGGGGGTTTGACTCTCTAAAACTTGTTGAGCCAGATCAGGGGGACACCAAACCCCATCTTTTCGGATATAAAAGGGGGTAAGGTCGTATTTGCTCTGATTTTCGGGGGTGGTGAGGGCAGCAGCAATGGCACTGGCCGACACAATCGACACCTCATGTTCTCCCGACCGTCCCCCAAATAGCAGGCCAACCCGTAATTTGCTCATTAACTGCTCCTTCGCTACACACACAATCAATGTTAATGTCTGGTCAACTAGAGCATAAAAATGGCATTTTGTCAAGAGTAGCGTAAAACTTTGACTTCTCCCCCGACTAAAGTTGATTGTAGGTTGGGTGAAGCGAAGCGTAACCCAACATCCCCCAGTGAAAAACGTAAGGATAGTAAATATTTGGGGTTCAGATTCCGTATAAGTCCTTTAATTTTAATCTTGGGTTTAAACCCAAAATTTAGCAATTGGGGAAATAATCTAGATCAAGAATTTCCGCTACAGAATAGGGACAATTTTCGGGAAAAATATTGCTAGATAAACCCGTTTCATCTACTGCAAGTCGTTTTCCTCCCTGATAACAGTTTTCTAGCACTTCCCCTAAAAAATTATGCAAACTAGGGCTAGTTTCTAAAGCATCTGTAATGCGTTGACGATGTTCGCTAATAGTATATAACCAGCTATTGGTGCGTTTTTCAGGTTGGAATTGGTATTTTAAGAGGTGCATTAACAAGATTCTTAAATTACTTTTAAGGGCATTTTTCTCACTCCTCCCCATACTCTCTAATTCTTCAATTAAATTTATATAATCAACCTCTAAAAGTTTACCCTCCTTTAATAAAAAAATAGTACGCTCTAACCACAAATTAAAATCTTGGTTATAGAGAGCATTCGTTTGAGGGGTTGGGTGATTAAGCCTCATAGTTCTTGTCTAATATATTAGAATGATTGGGTCTTCTTGGTCTAAATTTAGCCGTTGTTACTGTGGTTTTAATTAAGAAAACCCCATCTGACTCGCAAATAGGGTGAGTGTATTGCCCACCCTATCCAGATTTTAATTAAAATGTCCCCGCTAATGCCCCGACACAGCGTTCACAGAGAGTCGGATGTTCGCTGCTTTCTCCCACCTGAGTGGAATAATTCCAACAGCGATCGCACTTCTCCCCCTCAGCAGGTACAATACCCACAGACACCAACTCAGACTCCCCAGTATAGTCCGCCTTTTGCACCGTCTCCCCAGAGTCCACCAACTCCACCTGAGACGCAAGAAACAGATAGCGCAACGCATCAACATGATTAGACACAGGTTGTTTTGCTGTATCGGTAGACATGGTAGAGTCGCTAAGACTAGCCTCTGATTGCCCCTTTAGATTAGTGTCCAGTGTTACTTTTTGTAACTCTAAATTGGCATCAAGGGTCATTTTGTGAGCTTGTAAGTTAGCCTCTCGAACCGCTTTTTGAGGATTTAAGATAGCTTCTGTCGCAATCTTTTGAGCCGCTAAAATTGCTTGAATTGATTCAGGTTGATCTTCTTTTTCCTGTTCTGTTGTACTAATTGTGCTGAGATTAGCTTCAATAGCTGCTTGTTGCGCTTTTAGATTAGCTTCAATAGCTGCTTGTTGCGCTTTTAGGTTAGCTTCAAGGAAACTTTGGATAGAAGATACAGTTAAATCTGTTTCTTCATCCTTTTTCATCTCAGACTGTCCGGTTGGGTTCATATCCGCTAACAACGCCCGAAACTCACTATCGGGCACATACAACAACACCTTAGCATCCAGAGAAGCCCCGATCGCCTTCTCACTCCGGGCCCGTTCCATCACCTTATTCACCTCATTGCGTAACTGCCGCAATTTCGTCCAATGAACCGTCAATTCCGGCTGTTCCCACTCCGAACTCATTTTCACCCAACCAGAAGCGAAAACAGACCCATGAGGGGTCTTGTAGGGCAGAGATTGCCAGATATCCTCCGCCATGTGACAGAGAACCGGGGCGATAGACTTAGCCAAATTCTCAATAGCCACCGCTAACACCGTCTGACAACTGCGACGACGGAGAGAATTCGCATCCGAAATATACAAACGGTCCTTGGCAACATCTAAATAAAAATTAGACAAGTCCACCACACAGAAATTCTGAACCGTCTGGAAAAAGCGGAAAAACTGATAAGAGTCAAACGCCTTCGTCACCTCGCTAAACACCTCAGTCATGCGGTGTAACATATAGCGGTCCAACTCCGGCAACTCCCCATAAGCCACCGCATCGGTTTCCGGGTTAAAATCGTGTAAATTCCCCAACAAAAACCGGGCCGTATTGCGAATTTTCCGATACACATCCGCCAACTGCTTAATAATATTCTGCCCAATGGGGACATCCGAAGAATAATCCACCGACGACACCCACAACCGCAACACATCAGCCCCATAAGGAGGTTCTTTCTTCTGATTATTCCCCCCCTTAATAATCACATTGGGGTCCACCACATTTCCCAGAGACTTACTCATCTTGCGTCCCTGTTCATCCAACGCAAACCCATGCGTTAACACCGTCTGATAGGGGGCCACCCCATTCACCGCAACACTGGTTAACAGACTAGACTGAAACCAACCCCGATGTTGGTCACTCCCCTCCAAATACATATCAACCGGATATTTTAACGCCTCCCGTCGGTCCGCCACCGCGGCCCAAGACGAACCCGAGTCAAACCAAACATCCATCGTATCCGTCCCTTTGCGGTAAGTCTTGCCATTATTGCGGTATTTCTCCGGGAGTAACTCCTCCACCGACAACTCCCACCAAGCATCCGACCCTTTTTCCGCAATAATTTCTTGGACGTGGTTAATAGTTTCTTGAGTTAAAAGGGGTTCATCGGTTTCTTCCTCGTAGAATACCGGGATAGGAACACCCCAA
This sequence comes from Spirulina sp. CS-785/01, assembly GCF_028330525.1. Lineage (GTDB taxonomy): Bacteria > Cyanobacteriota > Cyanobacteriia > Cyanobacteriales > Spirulinaceae > JAQMSD01. Next base: position 6,422 of record NZ_JAQMSD010000350.1, on the reverse strand, counting down.
CTGCGTTGACGAGAGATACACCAGTCGGCCCGTTCACTCACCATCGGAGTAATACGATTTTTCCCTTGGGCCGGAATCCATTCTACTGTATCAATAGCCTTTAATGCCTCCTCCCGAAAGCCTTTCACCGACGCAAACCATTGTTCCGTCGCCCGAAAAATCGTTGGTTTTTTGGTTCGCCAGTCGTAGGGATACTTGTGAACATAGGCTTCTTCTAACAATAACGCCTGACTGTCACTTAACGCCGTAATAATTGCCTCATTGGCATCTTTCAGCACATTTAACCCTTGAAACGGCCCCGCTTCCTCCGTAAAATTCCCATCACCATCCACCGGAGAGAGAATAGGTAAACCGTACTTTTGCCCCACAATAAAGTCCTCTTGACCATGGCCAGGGGCCGTATGCACCAACCCCGTCCCAGACTCCGTGGTAATATAGTCCCCACCGATTAAAATATTACTCTCCCGGTCAAACAGGGGGTGTTTATAGGTGCAATGTTCTAATTCCGACCCCTTCACCGTCGTTTTCACCGTCAGCGAATAACCGAATTTTTCCGCTAAAGACGCGACTAAATCTTCTGCCACCAAAAGATACTGATGAGAGATGGGGTTATTCACCTCAACCACCGCATAGGTTAACCCTGGGTTAATCGCAACTGCAAGATTCCCCGGTAATGTCCAAGGAGTCGTCGTCCAGATAGCAACCCCCAAGTTCGGCATAAATTCCCCTAACTTATCTTGTACAGCAGGGGCTAATTTCGTCATGGGGAAGGCCGCATAAATACTGCGAGAGGTGTGGCCTTCAGGATATTCTAACTCCGCTTCGGCCAAGGCCGTCTTAGAACTAGGACTCCAGTGGACCGCTTTTAAGCCACGATAAATATAACCCTTGAGTGCCATTTTCCCAAACACCCCAATTTGGGCGGCCTCGTATTCCGGTTTGAGGGTTAAATAGGGGTTTTCCCAGTCTCCCCAAATGCCATAGCGTTTAAACCCATCTCGTTGTTCTGCAAAGGTAGAAAGGGCAAAATCACGGGCTTTCTGACGCAATTTGAGGGGGGTTAAAGCGGCCCGTTCTTTGGATTTTAATTTTTGAATCACTTTGAGTTCAATGGGGAGACCATGACAGTCCCACCCCGGAACATAGCGTACTTTTCGCCCTTGTAACAGTTGATATTTATTGATGATATCTTTGAGAATTTTATTCAGGGCATGACCCATGTGGAGGGCCCCGTTTGCGTAGGGGGGGCCATCATGGAGGACAAATACCTCACCGGGGTTATTGTCTGAGAGGGTTTCATACACTTTTTGGTCTTGCCAAAATTGTTGCAGTTCGGGTTCTCGCTTGATGGAGTTGGCCCGCATACTAAAGTCAGTTTTGGGTAGGTTTACGGTGTCTTTGTAGCTGTTTTGTTGTGCCATAGTTTAGGTTATGGGTGATTGGTGATGGGTAATTGACGATGGGTGATAGGGACTCCCTATTTATCTTGATCTTGAGAGGGATTATCGGATTTTTCCCAAGGATCATTGTCTTTGTCTTCTGGGTCTTTGTCTTCTGAGGAGTTGGAGAAAAAGGGTTGAAAGGGGTCTTTTTCAGTATCAAAGTTTCCCCACTGGTCGAGTTCTTCGAGGCCAGTAATAATTTCTGGGTTGGGAATTTTTTTTATATCTTCTTCATTGGGGTTGAGGGAGTCAACGGGTTTTGGGGAGTTTTCTGGGGGGGGTTCTTCGGTGTCTGGGTTGGTTTCTGCGTCCGAGGTGACGGAGTTGGACTCTATGGGGTCTGATGTTGATTCTATAACGGGGTCGTGGTCTGCTGCTACTGCGGTTACTTCGGGGTCTTGGGTTGCGGGTTCGGGTTCACTGTCGAGTTCCGCAGTTTGTTCTTCTGTTGGACTGTCTTGGGGTTTGGGTTCACTATCGAGTTCCGCAGTTTGTTCTTCTGTTGGACTGTCTTGGGGTTTGGGTTCACTATCGAGTTCCGCAGTTTGGTCTTCTGGTGAACTGTCGTCTATCACCTGTTCCGCAGTTTGGTCTTCTGGTGAACTGTCTTGGGGTTTGGGTTCACTGTCGAGTTCCGCAGTTTGGTCTTCCTCTGCTGGGGTTTCGCGTTCTGCGTCCGGGGTTGCAGTGTCTAGGGTTGCTTCTCCTGCATCTTGAGGTTGTTCTTTTTTCTGGAAAATTCCTTTAATTTTACCCACCAGTTGACCCGGAAACCCTTTCACTTGGTCTTCCACTTCTGGGGTGATGGGAGTTTGTTCACTGGTGGGGGTTTTGGCCCGACGGAGAGTGAGGGTTTGCCACCCTAACCAGACTAACAGGGCAACGCTGGCAGTTTGACCAAGAAGGACTCCTCCAGTGATGCGGCCTGCACAAACCCAGAGGACTAGGGCGTAAAATAATCCTATCCCACTCCAGATAAAGTCGTTTTTGCGGTGGACTTCTGGAAAGAAGAAGGCAGCAATATAAAAGAGAAAGCTACCAAAGGCCACAATGATCGCTAGGGTTTGTGCCAGCATAACAGTAATCAGTAATCAGTGAACAGTAATCAGTAATCAGTAAACGGTCATTAGTCAGGTAGTGGGGAGTTAGAGGTTTGGAGGAATGATTCAGAATACACAAACGACAACTAACCAAGAACCAATAACTAAAATAACCCAACTTGTCCCTAAGTTACCTCCTGATGTGGATGGGTTGGGGGATTACGCGCTGAATTTAGCCTATCAGCTACGACAGGATTATGGTATCACAACGGATTTTGTGGTGGGGAATCCGACTTGGCAGGGGGAGGGGGAGGTTGCGGGGTTTCGCGCTGTTGGCTTGCGGGAACGGTCGGTGCGGGGTTTACTGGAGGTATTAGGGGATCAACCTGTTATCCTCAATTATGAGGGGTATGGGTATGCTAAACGGGGTTATCCTCGTTGGTTGTTGCAGGGGTTGAAACGCTGGAAACGAGAGTCACGGCAACGTCTGGTGACGATGTTCCATGAGGTGTATCCCTATCATTCTAAACCGGTTTGGACGAGTGGGTTTTGGTTAACGCCCTGGCAACGGGGGTTAGTGGTTAGGTTAGCACAAAGCAGCGATCGCATCCTCACCTCCAAGCAAAGTTACGCCACCCTTCTCCAACATCTCAGCCAAGGCCACCATGCCCAAGTTCCCAGTGTACCTGTCTTCTGTAATCTCGGTGAACCGGAAACACTCCTCCCCCTCTCCCACCGTCCCCCCAGATTAATTGTTTTTGGCCATTACAACAGTCGTCGCCAAGTCTATGAAAATAATTTACTCGCTCTAGAGAAGGTCTGCCAAGGGTTAAAAATTACGGAAATTCTTGATATTGGAGTCCCCACAGGAATTAAACTTCCTTTGGTCAATGGATATAAAGTACAAGAATTAGGCATTACTCCAGCAGACAAAATTAGCGAATTAATGCAGCATTCTATGGCCGGATTTCTCAGTTTTATTCCTCCCGACTATCTCGCTAAATCGGGGGTTTATAGTGCCTTTTGCGCTCATAAAATGCTCCCCATTGTCACCACAGAAGGCAAAGGTAATAGTGATGGACTCTACCCCCAAAAACATTATTGTATCGCCTCTCAAAGCCTTGATACGTTAACCTTAGAAACCGGGCAATTTATTGCCAATAATGCCCACCAATGGTATCATAGTCATAATCGCGCTATTCATGCCCAAAAATTTGCTCAATTCCTGAATTGCTAGTTTTTAATTGCTAGTTTTTAATTGTTAAGTAAATCAAAATAAATCAATGTCCATAAATAATCAGTTTTTTGTTGTGTTTCCAGTGTATGGCTGCGGGGCTAAAGCCCCTACTACGAACTTGTGTTATGTACTGTACTTTTAATTTGCTCAAGCTACTTAATGGTTAATTGTTTAAAACTTGAATGTTAGATAATAACTCCATTAACTGTTCCAACGTGGTATCACAATCACAACTTGGACGAATCATTAAAATTTTATTACTATCGGGAACAAAACCAAAAAACGTTGCCCCTCTAAACCCCCCTCGATGTTCCAAAATATACCCCGATAACCCCCCACTTTCATACTCTTGAATATTGTCCACATCTGAGCCATTGGACTCCATATATTGTACCGCTTGTTCCCGTAACCCCATCGTCGGTTTTGAGTCTATGGTACTAATAAATTCTCCATAAAAGCCCCGTCCATAAGCATCCCCCCGTACCACACATTGAATATAAGCAAACGTCGCGGGATGGAGAATGCCCACCTCTCCATTTTGAAACAACATGGTTCGATAATTATTGGGAATTTCGACCTGAATTCCAAATTGAGGTACTTCTACAATACGAGTCGTTGCAGCAGGTTCAACGTCCTCATATTTTTCTTCTTCGGGACAACTGTTGGCTTGGGCTTGGACAGGAAAATTAAAGGAAAAAAGAACTAAAAACAGAGGTAAACTGGTTAAAAATAATTTTAGCATTATTGCACTTGATAAGTAAGCCTTGAGATGTTCGTATTGAATCATCAACCGCTAGGGAATAACATTCCCTGTCTTATAGAGAAAGTCCTCTCCAAGAGGACTTATCACCCATTGTTTACTTTGATCCATCCATTGTAATGGATTTCCTCTATTCGGCAGCGATCGTTATTCTCTGACAGTGTAACGGCTGAATCATCACTCCTGTGCTTTGAAATACCAATAAAGATTCGCCACAGCAAAATCCGGCACATCCTCCCAACGACTAGGCGCGAGTCCTGGACGGTTCATCACCTTCGCTTGTTGCGAAATATAGGACTCGTGACTGTGACGCAACTCTGGACGAACGATAAAACAAAGCTGATCCTGCAATGCTGCATAATGAGACTTTGACTTTAAATCTTGATAGAGTTTTACCTCAACAGGTTCTTTCTTTTGTGCATTGCCTTGATTTTCCGGCATTTCTACCGTCTCTAACTCCGAACTGGCTAACAGTTGACGGTCATCAGGTGACAGAGACTCCATCCATTCCGTTTGCATTTGCCAAAGCTCAATGATCGGGACATCATGAGTATTGATCCGCACCACTTCCGGAAACAGAAACTCTAATTCAGCCTCAGACTGACACCGTTTTACTGTTTTCACCGCATCGTTTCGTACTTGAGTTGTTAACGCCATTAAACGGTCATTGGCCGCCGACAACTCATTTTGCAATTGATACGTTGTGATAATCGTTTGCTCAATAGCCCAAGCGCATTCCATCCGCCGCAAATAGCCAGCCGCCCCACTCTGATCTAATAAAGCTGGATTGGTATAATCTGATAACGCCTGAAACAACATCCCCCGCACCGCATCTATCTCTGAATTGCGGCGATATTCGTCTTGTATCTTCATGGCGAGATGGAGGCGATTGAGAGCTTGGGTAAAGAGTCCATAAGCGCGGATTAAAACGACTCGATGCTGTTCAAATTTTATATCTTGAGCCACATAATCAATATGCTGGATAATTGCCTCTCCTTGGTCTTTCAGAGCCGTTTTGAGATCAAGCAATCCCTCTTGGAGTTCTCGTCTTAGCTCTTTCATCTGTCGTTTTAACTGCAAAACTTGGTGCAGTGAAACCGCAGAAAGCGCGATATTGGCAGCAACCCCAACTCCAATGACTGCGGTGGTTGCAGATAGGACATTTAAGGTACTTTGCAGGGTGCTGATCCCCCCTAAAACCGCTTGAAACCCACGATGGGTTTGTAGCATCTGCGCTCCTGTCGTGACTAATTGCGTCGAAGCAACAAGCGGGTTGAGGGGAAATTTTGATGAAACTGTGTAAGCGGTTTTCGCTGGTTAATGCGGTGAGTGGGTTAGCGGGGGTTTTAAAAATGGCGAGTACAAGCGGGAATGCTCTCCAACAACCGTCTCTCCAAGAAAAGACGTTTGAAGCAGGTTGGGAAAAATTCTTGCAATCTAAAGATAAGTGGTTGGAAAAAGTGAGACAATCGTTGCGGTCTATTTTGAGTCAGCGCGTGCAAGCGGGGTTAAAAATTAGTCAACAGATGATTAGTCAGTATGAGGAAATCTTAGAACAAATTGCGCGATCGCAACAAGCCACCCCAGAACAACGAGAAACCGATCAAGTCTGGATAAACCAAAAACGCCAGCAACTAGAAGCCATCCAGCAAGAAATTGCCACAACGCTCAATTAATCTCATATTCAGTTTATTGTAAGCCCTAAAGGGCTTACTACAAACTTAAACTGGACTTAATACGGAATCCGCACCCCCAATATCCACTATCCGTGTCAAATATTCATCATTGTAGGGTGGGCAATGCCAGCCCTGTCAAGGTGAGGAATGGTAGAACGAGACACCGTTGTTTCAGACACTTGTGAGAGACATTTTCTCCCCCTCTCCCAAGGTTGGGAGAGGGGGTTGGGGGGTGAGGGCGACTCCAAACCGCCATATCTCGTTACC
>NZ_JAQMSD010000349.1 GCF_028330525.1 Spirulina sp. CS-785/01 | reverse complement strand
TGGGGTGGGGAGGAATATCCCATCGAGACGGAAGGCCAGTTGTTTGACTTCGACGGAGGTGAATTCGTAGTTGTCTGCGTCGCTGGCCGGACGGTTGAGGAGTTCAAAGAAGCTACGGGGGTATTGTTGGAAGATGCGGTAAAATATGCTGTCGGTTTTCACGGTTGAGAGGGTTTTTCAGTCTATTTTAAGGGATTATGGGGTTTGATGCTTGGGTGCAGTGAACGGCATGGAGTCGGTTAAGTCTTGATTCAATTGATAAAAGATTACTGATTGTCCAAAGTCTAGTAGGGGGCGTTGGGTGGTGGTAAAATATGCTGTTATAGTACAAAATTAAGGATAAAGTTTTAGTAACATAATATCTCTATGAAACAACTTTCACTTTTTCCAGAAATTAATCAATTAGACGAAAATTCATACTATTCAATTCAAGGGAATATACCTCTGAATATTCCCAATAATTCTTTACTCTCTATTCAACGTGAAACTCCTTTAAAAATTTATTCTATTGGCTTTCAACCTGCTAAGTCTATACCGGAAATTCCCCGTTGGTTTTTGCAAAAATATGGATCATCTCAGTTTACCGTTTTAGAACCCTTTGCCGGGTCAGGAACAACCTTATTAGAATGTTTACAATTTGGGGCTACTGTTCACTGGACAGATTATAATCCGCTAAGTCGCTTAATTTGTCATGTCAAAACACAAAACGTTGATATTTTTGAACTTTATAGAGTAGGAAGTAAGATTGTTGAAACTGCCCACAAACAAGAAAATGTACCGGAAACTGTAAATTTTCAGAATAAAAATTTTTGGTTTCAGTCTGCTGTTCAAGAGGGGTTAGAGATACTAAAAGAACAAATTAATAATTCTCTTTCACACCTTCGACCTTATTTTAAATTAGCATTTGCGACAACCGTTAGAAAAATGTCAGATATGAATGATGGCATGATTCTAGCGGCAAAACGTCCCCATATTGAAACTATCCCTCAACGTTCTCGTACTGATGTTTTCTATGCTTTTCAATGTGCATTAGATCAACTGACTGATGCGGTTAAACAATGGCAACTTTACCATAAAAAACCTCAACTGGCTCAACAACTTTCTGTTAATAATGCTAAAGAAATTCAAGGTAATCATAGTTTTGACGCAGTATTGACTTCTCCTCCTTATATCAACGCTATTGATTATGTTTGGGCTTCTAAATTTGAACTTCATTGGCTCAATTTAGTTGAAAATGATAAAGCGAGATTAGAACTATATTCTCAAGAAATTGGGACAGAGCGCATCCCTAAAAAGGAGTATCAACACTTAGGAAAAACAGGAAATAAAAAACTAGATCAATTGATTGAAGATATTTATCACGCCAGAAAATACCAAGCTTCAAAAGGACAAAATCAATTAAGAGCTAGAGTCGTTTATAGATATTTTAATGATTTAAAAAAACATTTTACCCATTGCTTAAATATGCTTAAAAATGATGGTTATTACTGTTTTGCAGTTGGTGAAATAAGTACAATTTGTGGTGTCCAAATTCCTGTTGCTAATTTACTTAAAGAGATAGCCTTAGAGGTTGGATTTCGTGAAGAATTTTGCTTTCATATATTACTAAAAAATCGTAAACTAAATGTACCTAGAAACGTCGATTGGGCTAAAACAATTAAACATGATACTGTGATTGTATTAAAAAAATGAATTTTAATAATATCAACCAATCTTTAGAAAATGTATTGAGAGACTACCAGCAATCTTTTTTAAGTAAGAAGTTTTCTCAAGACTCAATAGAAAAAGATGATTTAATGCTGGCATTTGGGTTAACTCAAGAACTCAAAGCTATAAATAAGCAATATTGGGGAAGGCAATTAGGAGCTTGTTGGGAACGTTTAGTCAAACAACTCTGTAAAGCAAGCTGTAATAATTTCTCACTTCCTCATAATTCTAGTTATGATTTAGCTCTCGGTCAAGATGCTCTTGATACTAAATATAGACTGGGTTCAGGCGATTCTAAAACAGTACGAGGATGGAAAGCTAATGGCGAGCAATTAAAGGCTGAGGGGTTTAACCCAATTTTATTAATTGTTCGTACAGATAATTTAGACGCTGCAATACAGGCTTGTCAAGTAGGAGGGTGGGAAATTAAAGTGGGGAGTGATGCTTATCAATATTTAGAAAACAAGACCCAATTTAATTTACAAACTTGGTTGCGGGAAAGGCGCGATCGCTTTACCTTTTAAAAGTAAACCTACCTAGCAACTTATTCCCCTTATCTACCTTACAATTTAATACAAATGAGTTGATCTAGCAAAAAAAGGAATCTAACTCGTAAAGTGCGTTAGGTGGAAAAAATAGGCAAATTGGTATCCACCCAACGCACCGTTAATTCAAGAATTGTTGCACGGTTTCTAAAGGAATATCTAAAAGTTGAGCAATATCTTCTGGACTATTGCCTCGGTTGAGTAACCGTTGAATAAACTCCTGTTGCGTTTGCTGAACTCCTTCCTCTCGTCCTTCGGCAAAGGCTTCTTGATAAAAGCGAGTTTGTTTTAAATCGGTTAATCCTAACATTTCTGCAATCTTCTCCCGACTGGCTTGGGGTAGTTTATAAACCACAATGGTTTCAATTAAATCTATGATATCGCGTTGAATGGGGGCTGAGGGTAAGATATCTTGGGCTTTGTCAATCAAGCGTTTGGCTGATTCTATAGCTTCTGCTTCGGATTCTACCACCAGTTTAATCAGACTTGCGCCTAAGTTGTCTTCGCTGGTTTCTAACTCGTTTAAATAGATGCGAGTGACGCGACTTAGGTTGAGGAGTTCGCGGAATTGGTGGGGGATTTCTCGTTCGATGCTGCGTTTGGGATAAATGACAACGACTCGCCACGGGTTAGCAGGTTTATATTGGCGGAGATAGAGGAATAGTTCGGCGAAAATACGATAATACAGTTCCTCGTCTGCTTGGAATTGAACTTCAGTGACATAAAAAGGTTCTGTTGCTTCGTCTGGGGTGGGGAGGAATATTCCATCCAGACGGAAGGCCAGTTGTTTGACTTCGACGGAGGTGAATTCGTAGTTGTCTGCGTCGCTGGCCGGACGGTTGAGGAGTTCAAAGAAGCTACGGGGGTATTGTTGGAAGATGCGGTAGAATATGCTGTCGGTTTTCACGGTTTATTTATACTCTATTACCTGGAAGTCATGTATTTTGAAACTAAGAACCCACTCTACAAGAGATTGAGATTGAACTAAGTCCGTTCTTGCCATGCTTTTGGATTTCGCCGACCATGGAAAATAGCAGTTACAACGATTCGACTGGATACAATGCGATAATAGACAATATAGGGAAAACGTTGTATGACTGCTCGTCGAACATCACGATACACGATAGCATAAGCCTCTGGTCGCTCATTAATTCGATTGAGAACTTCGTCGATACAGTCTAAAAATTCGTCACCGAGTCCTAAAGTTTGGTTTTCATACCAATCATAGGCTTCCTTTAATTCTTCTTGGACTTCTGGACGAAATACCAATACATAATTCATCGCTGTCCTTGGATTGAGGTTTTTATTTCCTCCCACGTTAAGGTATTATCTGGATGAGTTGTATCGTCATCAATCCGACGATCTAGTTCTTGTTTTTGAGCATCTGTTAGATCGGGGGACATTTGCTCTGCGGCGATACTATCCCAGATTGCTTGTACTAAGCGAATTCTGTCTTCAATGCTGAGGGTTGCAATTTCTGTCAAAGTTGCTTTAATATCCATAAAATTTTAATGAGTATAGGGAGACTGGTTATCTTTACAATATAACCTATGGGGAGTGGTGAAGTTTGCTAGAAAGCTACAAAAAGAAGTCTAATTCGTAGAGTAGGTTAGGGGAAAAAATAGGCAAATTGATATCCACCCAACGCACTATTAATTCAAGAATTGTTGCACCGTTTCTAGGGGAATATCCAAGAGTTGAGCAACGTCTTCTGGACTGTTGCCTCGGTTGAGTAACCGTTGAATAAACTCCCGTTGCGTTTGCTGAACTCCTTCTTCTCGTCCTTCTTCTCGTCCTTCTTCTCGTCCTTCCTCTCGTCCTTCGGCAAAGGCTTCTTGATAAAAGCGAGTTTGTTTTAAATCGGTTAATCCTAACATTTCTGCAATCTCCTCCCGACTAGCTTGGGGTAGTTTATAAACAACTAATTCAAGAATTGTTGCACCGTTTCTAAAGGAATCCCCAAGAGTTGAGCAATGTCTTCTGGGCTATTGCCTCGGTTAAGTAACCGTTGAATAAACTCCCGTTGCATTTGCTGAACTCCTTCTTCCCGTCCTTCTTCTCGTCCTTCGGCAAAGGCTTCTTGATAAAAGCGGGTTTGTTTTAAATCGGTTAATCCTAACATTTCTGCAATCTCCTCCCGACTAGCTTGGGGTAGTTTATAAACCACAATGGTTTCGATTAAATCTATGATATCGCGTTGAATGGGGGCTGAGGGTAAGATATCTTGGGCTTTG
>NZ_JAQMSD010000348.1 GCF_028330525.1 Spirulina sp. CS-785/01 | reverse complement strand
GAGTAAACCTTACCAATATTATTGAGGGTATTGGCTTCTCCTGCGTCATTGTCCACCGCTTGCCACAAAGGTAAGGCTTGGTTGTAGAACTCTAGGGCTTTTTCTTTTTCTCCTAAATCCGAGTAAACCTTACCAATATTATTGAGGGTATTGGCTTCTCCTGCGCGATCGCTCACTGCTTGCCACAAAGGTAAGGCTTGGTTGTAGAACTCTAGGGCTGTTTCTTTTTCTCCTAAATCATCGTAAACTCCACCAATATTATTGAGGGTACGGGCTTCTCCTGCGCGATCGCCCACTGCTCGTGTCAAGAGTAAGGCTTGGTTTAGGTAGTCTAGGGCTTTTTCTTTTTCTCCTAAACTATCGTAAACTAAACCAATATTATTGAGGGTAGTGGCTTGCCAAGTCTGAACCGTTTCTAGGTCTTCTCCCCTCGCCTCTTGGCCTAACACCTGCCAAATCGCTAAAGCCTGTTCGTAATGTTCTAGGGCTTCAGGATTGGAACCTAATTTATGGTAAGCAAATCCCGCCCCAACTCTAGCAATACCCTCATTCAACTGATCTCCCGCCGATTGAAATAAGGGAATCGCCGCTTCAAACTTCTCTATTGCTGCTTGCAACGATTCTGCCGTCCCTTGTTGAAACAGTTGTAAACCTTCTTGATAAAGCCTCTCTGCCTCCTCGACTTGGCTATTCTGCGCCACCCTCTCCGTCGAGAAACGCCTCTGGGCCCGTTCTAGGGTTTCTCGCTCTATTGCCCCTCCTGCCTCAACTCCCCCCACCACGGGAAGCAACACTCCCAACACCAACAGACTCCGAATGACCGAGACACGCTTCATTATCTTTCTACCAAAAACTTCCTCCCTCCACACTAGCAAACTCATCACCAGATGTCCCGTTTTTTCACCGAATACGAATGTCTCCTTTTTAAGTCCCTGATTTCCTAGAGTCCAGAACCTTTGCTAAAGTGTAAAAAAAACCCCCAACAGAATCAAACGATGCTCACCCTAGAAACAGCAATCCAAAAACTCCAAAAACTCACCCCAAACCAGATCAAGTAATTGAATTAATTGAATCACTGGAAAAGCAAACCCTTCACAAACCAACACCCCACTCTCCCGACAGTCAGCCCGATGCGGAGCGTCTCCGGAGAAGAATCGCCAATTTTCAAAATCGTAATATCTGGTAATCGCTTGCGTAATTCATCTTGGTAAAGAGGCGGTAAATTTTCGTCAATGAGAAACTGAAACATTATTTCACTAAACTTCTCTCAGCTTTGAGTTGACGTAATCTTTGAATATAAGCCGGAGGATTTTCATCTTGTTCTTGTTCTGATGTTTGACAATAGTCAAGCCAATCACTCATATATTGGGTAACTTGGACAGGTTTACTCAGAAAATAAAGAATCGTCGCATAAATTTGTTCTAACTGAAGATTAGGATAGAGTTGCACTTCGTTGGCAATCAAAATTTCTCCGGTTTCGGAGAGGTAGCCCGAATGAGAACATCTCCTTCTCGACTCACCCATTGAAACTCGGAGGAAAAAATGGCTTGAGATTGGAGATTGGGGTTTTGTGTCACCCATTGCACCCAACGGTTAGGGGATAAGCTAATCAGTCGTTTGCTGCCGATATCAGCTTTTTTGGGCATAGTGCTTGCTGCAATCTTAGAACTCAGTTCGCACCATTGTAGAATATGGGGGTGGACAACTCATCCACCCCTCATCAGGACACTATCCCACAACCGTGGATAACTGCTCACTAAAGAAACGTTTTAACAGCGTTTCCGCCATCTGGGACGGAGTTAAGCCTAAATCTCCCTTAGACTGATCTGGTTTGGCATGATCCACCAACTGATCTGGAACCCCAAAGCGTTTAACCGGAACTAACACATCATGATCCTGTAACGCTTCCGTTACCGCAGAACCAAACCCCCCCATTAAACAGCCTTCCTCTAAGGTGGCCACTTTCCCAATTCGTTGGGCCAACGGCACAATTAACTCCGTATCCAGAGGTTTTACAAACCGGGCATTCACCACCGTTGCCGAAATCCCGTGTTCACCGAGAATTTCCGCCACCTGTAGAGCCGGATACACCATTGAACCATAGCCCAACAGTAACAGATCATCCCCATTGCGGAGAATTTCCCCTTTACCAATGGGGAGACCTTCCCAACCGTCTTCCATGAGGGGAACACCCACCCCACTGCCACGAGGATAACGCATAGCGATCGGGCCCTGTGTATGTTCAATCCCCGTCACCAGCATTTCCTGTAACTCGGATTCATCTTTCGGGGCCATAATGGTCATATTAGGCAGACAACGCAAATAGGCGATATCATACATCCCTTGGTGAGTTGGACCGTCTGCCCCCACAATTCCGGCCCGATCTAAACAGAAAAAGACAGGCAACTTCTGAATACACACATCATGGACAATTTGATCATAAGCCCGTTGTAAGAAAGTGGAGTAAATCGCCGCCACTGGACGCATCCCTTCACAGGCCATCCCTGCGGCCAATGTCACCGCGTGTTGTTCGGCAATGCCCACATCAATATATTGCTTGGGTAAGGTTTTGTGGAGTTTATCCAGTCCCGTCCCCGTGGCCATAGCGGCAGTAATACCCACAATTTTGGGGTTATTTTCCGCCAGTTTGGTGAGGGTATGGGCGAACACTTTGGAATATCCTGGCGGGGTGGGTTTGTTCGAGGGGTAGGCTTTCCCGGTTTTTAGATCAAAGGGTTTTTGGGCGTGATAGCCAACTTGGTCTTTTTCGGCAATTTCGTAGCCCTTCCCTTTAACCGTGGCAACATGAACCAGAACCGGCCCCGGCATTTGATGGGCTTGTTGGAAAGTGGCCATCAATTCTTCGAGGTTGTGGCCATCAATGGGGCCAAAGTATTTAAAGCCTAATTCTTCGATGACTGCCCCAACTTTGGGAACAGCAAGACGTTTCATACTTTCTTTGAACCGTTCCATGTCGGGGGAAAAACTATCACCGAAGAAGGGAATATGTTTAAATTGTTCTTCGAGATTATCAGACAGGAATTGCACTGGAGGGGAGAGGCGCACTTTGTTTAGGTAGCGGGAAATTGCGCCCACGTTGGGAGAGATGGACATTTCGTTGTCGTTGAGAACAACGAGGAGTTTGGTATTGGGGAGATGGCCTGCGTGGTTGATAGCTTCAAGGGCCATCCCGCCTGTGAGTGCGCCATCCCCGATGACGGCGGCTACTTTGTAATCTTCCCCTTGGCGGTCTCGGGCCAACGCCATCCCTAATGCAGCAGAAATGCTGGTGGAGGCGTGTCCGGCCCCAAAATGGTCAAATTTGTTCTCACACCGTTTCAGATAGCCAGCAATGCCGTCTTTTTGGCGGAGGGTGTGAAATTGGTTGTAGCGTCCCGTGAGCATTTTATGGGGATAGGCTTGGTGGCCTACATCCCAAATGACTTTATCTCGGTCTAGGTCAAGGGTTTGATAGAGGGCAATGGTCAATTCAACAACACCGAGGCCGGGTCCAAGGTGTCCCCCACTGGCCGCAATGGTTTGTAAATGCTTATCCCGAATTTGCCGCGCAACGTTCTCCAGTTGCCGAATATCGAGGCCATGCAACTGGTTGGGATGGGTCAGTTCACTTAATTGCATACTGTGATTGTCTTGAAATCTTTATAAAGTAAGTCGAGCCTATTCCACACTTTAAAGGATTTTGCAAGGTTAGGGTGGAGTTTTGCTACGATCTGTTATCTTTTGCTAAAAATTGAGTGAATTAGGTCTATTGGGCAATAAACCAACCAAAATGTTCTTCTCCCTGACGACTGGAGACGGATTGAGTGACGGGGTGTAGGGTTTTGATGGCAAAGTGGGGCTGAAAGTCGTCTTGCAGTTCGGAGGGGGTGACACCAAAGGGGGGGCCTCCAGGACGCGAATGGGTGAAGAAGATGCCGATGAATTGGCCTTGGGGTTTGAGGAGGGAGTGGGCTATTTGGACGTATTCTGGGCGTTTTTCGGGGGGGATGGCGCAAAAGCAGGTATGTTCTAGCAGATAGTCGAATTGGTGGCTGTGGGTTTTGGGGAGGTGGAAGATGTCGGCTTGCTGGAAGTGGGCGGGAATGTTGTGGGTTTGGGCGAGTTGAGTGGCTTCTTGAATGGCGGAGGGGGCAAAGTCAAAGCCTATAACTTCAAATCCGGCTTCGGCAAAGGGAAATGCGTCATAGCCTCGCCCACAGCCTAATACGGCCATTTTTCCTCGTGGTAAGGTTTCGTTTTCTTGTGCTAAAAATTCTCTGAAGCCAGGGGCGGGTTGTCCAATGTCCCAACCTGTTGTTTGATTTTGATAGCGGTTTTCCCAAAAGTGTGGTTTGGTGATGTTCATTATGGGTGATTGGTAATTGATACTTGGTAATTGGTGATTGGTGATTGGTTTATGACTCCCTGTTCCCTGGTTCACAAATAATAAATAACAAATAACTAATCCATTAAAATATCGCCAGCTTCTTCGGGGAGTTCCCATTCTAGGTTGGGCATGGCATCGAAGGCGTTACGGAGGTGTTCTTCCCAGAGTTTGCGCATTTTGGCGAGGTAGGGAGAACCGAGGCGAATTTGGAGGCGGTGGCGGAGTAATAAACTGTCTTTTTTGTACATCATTAAGTTGATGGGGGGACCGACGGAAAGGTTAGATTTCATGGTGGAGTCGATGGAGAGTAAGGCGCATTTGGCTGCTGCTTCTAAGGGGGTGTCAAAGGATAAGGTGCGGTCTAAGATGGGTTTGCCGTATTTGGTTTCGCCAATTTGTAAAAAGGGGGTTTCTGGGGTGGCTTCGATACAATTTCCTTGGGAATAGACTAAAAAGAGTTTGGGGACTTCTCCGGGGAGTTGTCCGCCGACGAGGAGGCTACATTGGAAATCAATTTGATCTCGTTCTAACCATTGTCGATCAGAGTCTTGGATGTTGCGGATGGTTTGCCCGACGTAACGGGCGACATCGTACATGGTGGGGGCGGTGTGGAGACTTTGGGGTTCTTGGTTTTCGATTTCTCGTTGTAAGCAGGTGATGACGCTTTGGGTGACGGCTAAGTTGCCGGAGGTGCAAAGCATGAGTATTCGTTCGTGGGGAATGGAAAAATCAAAGAGTTTCCGATATACCGAAATATAATCAACCCCCGCATTGGTGCGCGAATCGGCGGCCATTACGATACCCGCTTGGTTGAGAATTCCTAAACAGTAAGTCATAAAGTAGTTGTGCTGGGGGCTGGTTCTGAGTGTTCCTCAATTAGAGTATCATTTCCGGATTAGGGGTGGGGAGGCTTGGACTGTTTTAGGGGTGGGGAGAGGATTTACAATCAGGGAGATGGTTGCTTCTCGGCAAAAATACAGGACAATAGATAGAGATGCCCGGTGCTATGCCTGAATGGGGGTTGAAGACGCTTGGGGAACAGATCGTGAGGGAAGTGATTCAAGGGGTTAAAGGGAGAAGGTCTAGAACCCGTTATGATTTTGGTGGGTGCTGTCGCAATTCTTCCTGAGAATTGGTGCTAACTCGCTTAAATATCTTGTTACAAGAATGGGGAGAGGAGTGAATTTTTCAGTATGGTCAGTTTTGTAGAAGTTGGGGCATTATTGAGCGATCGCTATCATATTCTCAGAGAACTGGGCAAAGGGACGATGGGTTGCACTTATTTGGCGGAAGACCGTCAACAGGGGAATGCGCGTCGGGCGATCAGTGAGTTTCGCGTAAATCTTCCCCAAGAGGCGTTACGTCAGAAGGCAGAACAGTTGTTCCGTCAGGAAGCGGAGATTCTGTCCCGTCTTGATCATCCTCAAATTCCCCGGGTTTATGAGTTGTTGTATTTACCGGAGGAGGGACAAGATCGGGTTTTGGTGGTGCGGGATTATGTGGAGGGACAAACCCTGCGCACGTTGTTAAAAGCGCGTTGGGTGCAAGGCCGCACGTTTAATGAGATTGATGGGTTGCGCTGTTTACAGCAGTTGCTTCCGGTGTTGAATTATCTTCATTCGATGGGGATTATTCATCGGGATATTGCGCCGGATAATATTCTGTTGCGACAAAAGGATAATCGTCTGGTGTTGTTTGATTTTGGGGGGATTAAACAAATTTTGACGACGTTGGAGACGGAACGGACTGATCCTTCGACGAATCCCCAGGCGACGACGTTGGCCCATCGGTTGGGACGACCGGGGTATGCTCCGCCGGAACAGTTACGGAAGGGGATTATTTATACGTATAGTGATTTATATGCTTTGGCGGCGACGGTGTTGGTGTTGTTGACGGGGAAAGAGCCGTTGGAGTTGTATGATGAGAGGTCTCAGGGGTGGACGTGGGATGCTGAGGTGGAGATCAGTCCCCAGTTGGCGGAGATTTTGCGTAAAATGTTGGCCCAGCAGCCGAGCGATCGCTTTCAGAATGCGTATGATGTTCTCAAGGCGTTGCGACAAGTGCCGAAACCTAAGACTCCCAAGGATGCTCAAGGGAAGGAGAGTCAGGAGAATCTCCCGGCCAGTCCTCCTTCGTCTTCGTCTGCGTCGGGGGATCAGAATACGGTGAAAACGGTGAAGCGGTTGGGACGGTTGTTGTTACAAACGATGGGGGTTTTAGGGTTTACGGTTGGTGCTGGGGTGGGGGGTTGGTTTTTGGGTCAGACTTGGTTAAAAAATCAGGTGAGTCAATCGTCTCCCCGTCCGGAGTTGGAGGTGTCTCCGGTTGCGTCTCCGGTGGAGGTGGAGGTGGAGGAGAGTCCTGAACCGTTGAGTTTTCCGCCGTTGGATGACCCTGAACCTGAACCGTCGGACCAGTTACCTCCGGCAGAACGGGAGCGAAAGTTGGCGTTGCGCGATCGCCGCTTAGAATTAGCCATTGATTACGAGTTTTTCCAGTCTCTCCTCAATCAACGGGTGTGGGCCAAATACCCAGAAATGGAGGGACAAACCCCAGATGAGAGCGCGAGTGATAAAATATGGCGCGATCGCTGGGATGAAACCGCAACACAACTCTTAGAAAAACTCAGCACCCTCGGAGGAGAAGCGAGACGGGGGTTAGGCCGTTATCGTCAAGTCGAGTTAGAACGAATGCGGCAAGAATTAACCCTCCTCAATTTAACCCCACCCACCCTAAACTTATTAGCCGATGCGCGATTTTTCCACCTTTTCCCAGAACAACGAGACAAGGAGTTTCAATACCGTCCCATTGGCCAAATTTGGCGTGCGATCGCATTAGATAAACTGCAAAACCTACAAGCCGAAAAAACCCTCGAAACCGTCGTATTTCCCCCCGGAGAAACCAGCCAAACCGTCAAGGGAGAACTAAACCCCGGAGACGGCCAAGTTTACTTAATGAACTTAGGGGAAAATCAAAAATTGTCTGTAACAGTTGTTACTAATCAAGCCGTAAAATTCGCCATTCACGGGCCTAACGAGCCATTATTTACCAGTAAAATCGAGGAGAGAACCTGGTCTGGAACATTACCCAAAACCGGCTATTATCAATTAGTCATAACCTCCCGTTCAGCCCAACCCCTAGATTATCAAATCACAATATCAGCACAGTAATTTTTGTTGATTTTTGGTTGCTGGTTATTCGTTGTTGGTTAAATTACCAATTACCAATTACCAATTATCAAAGAATCTGCCGTCCTGTCAGTAACTTACGAACTTCCAACATTGCTGAATAGGTCGGCAAAATGTGTAACGTTTCGTGGCTAGGCGTGCCATCTAGGGCAGTTTGGAGAGCTTTAGACAAATTTTCCTCAATCACCAAATTGACAGGGCTTCCTGCGTCTCCTAGGCTGTCCTGACTGTACTTGAGACGGAGTGCCATATCATAAGTTCTATCACCACTTACAATAATAGTCCCTCCTGATTTTACCAGCGTTTCCGTATCCACATCCCAAATCCAAGAAACATCCGTTCCATCCGGGGTGCGGTCATTTAAAAGAATTAAACTTGTAGAAGACTTTCCTTGTTTTTTCAGCGTATTAACTGCCCGAATAGTCTCATTCATACCCACCGGATTTTTAGATAATAAAATGCGGATATGTTTCCCTTGTACCGTCAATTCTTCAGCCCGGCCAAACGCTGCCTTGAAACTACGAATTGTTTCGTTAATGGCTGCCTGTTTTACCCCAATTTCTAAAGACAAAACCCCCGCCGCTAGGGTATTATATTTATTGTAAACCCCAATTAAAATTTGTCCCCAGTCGGAACTATTAAGCATTAATTTGGGCTTGGAAAAATCACAGCTAGGGCAAGTATAATCCCCTAAATGCGAGAGATAGACCCCTTTATAGTCTAATAAATGCCCGCAACTCGGACAGTAAATGGAGTCAACTGCGTGGGGAATAGTCTCTAAATATAATTCCGGTTCATTTAAGCCAAAATATACAACATTTTGTGATAAATTTTGCCCTAAATAGGCGAGAGTGGGATCATCAGCATTCAAGATAATTTTACTCTCTTGAGGAAGGGGGTTAATTGCCTGTTGCCAGCGATAACTAATGGTGTCCACTTCCCCATAACGGTCCAGTTGGTCACGGAATAAATTTAACCCTAAAATATATTGAGGGGTACAGTCTTTTAAAACCAAGGGTAAAACATTCTCATCGACCTCTAAAATGGCGTAATCGGTCGTTAAACGGCCAATTAAATTAGTATCAGCTAAAAGTGCAGTAATTAACCCATTAATTAAATTAGCACCTGTGGCATTATGGGTGACTTTTTGTTCTTGGTTTTCGAGGATAGTTCGCAGGAGTAAGGAGGTGGTGGTTTTCCCATTTGTGCCTACAATGAGAATAACCCCTTTATTGACTTGTTCAAAGAGGAGAGGGAGGAGTCGGGGATGGAGACGACGGGATATTTCCCCCGGTAAGACACTGGCCGCACCTAATTTTAAGCCTTTGACAATGGCGGTGACAAGTTTGGCCGTTGCCACCGCGAGTCCTAAGCGAAGTCGGTCTAAAATTTGCATAGGGGTAATGGGTAATTGGGTAATGGATTTTATCCTAAACCTGTGGTATTCTCAACTATCCACTATCAACTATTAACTATCAACCATTCACTGCTTACTGTGTTAAACTCGACAGACCCAACTCAGTTAACCCACCTGTTAGATGACCTCCTCACCCAGTCTCAGTCACTGCTGGTTCAGAAAACACAGATGGGGAGTACCGAGGGATATATTGGGTCTGTCCCCCTCGAATGGGTCGCGCAGCGTGTACAATTTGCAGCAGAACTTCCCCTATTTCAGCATAAATTTGACCCCAAAACCCATAATATTATTCGGGATGCGGAAACCCTAGAACAGTTGCAGCAACGTCCCCTAGACTGGTCGAGACAAGCAAGTTTAGTCCAATATTTGGCCGTCCGTCGTCATCATAAATTTCCGGCCTTGTTGGTGGTGGTGAGTCCCCATTGGTGCGATGATCCCGATGGGGTAGAATGGGACGGGAATGGACAGGCCAAGCAGTCGTCTGCTACGTTTACGCCTCTTGATCGTGCAGCGACTACAGGATTACTCAATTTAGAGGATAACATCTCTCTGTTCGCCCTTGATGGTCAACACCGCTTATTGGGGATTCAGGGACTGATCAAATTATTACAGACGGGACGGTTAGACCGCTACACGAAGACGAAGAAAATTACGGGACCGGCTTTAACTCTCGATGGGTTGAGTCAAGCGTATGATATTGAGAGAGAGTCTCTGCAAACATTATCCCAGGAAACCATAGCAGTGGAGTTTATCCCTGCGGTATTACCGGGAGAAACCCATGAGGCCGCGAAACGACGAGTCCGGTCGATTTTTGTCCATGTTAATCTAATGGCCGAACGTCTCAGTAAGGGACAGTTAACTCTATTAAATGAGGATAATGGCTTTGCAATTACAGCGCGACAATTAGCTATTTCTCATCCTCTCCTCCGAGAGTCTCCCCAACATCCCCCTCGCGTCAATTGGGATAGTGGGACGGTTTCCTCTAATTCTACTGCATTAACGACGTTACAAGCCTTGGAGGATATGGCGACTTGTTATTTATCCCCTCCTTATCCCTACTGGAAACCTGGTGAAAAGGGGTTAATTCCCTTACGGCCTGACAGTGAGGAGTTAGATGCAGGACTCTCGCAACTGCAAACTCTGTTTGACTATTTAGCGACTCTCCCTAGTTACCGTCAACTTGAGGATGGTATCCCGACTCCGGAGTTACGTCATTTTAGCCATGAAAAGGAGGGGGGAGACGGCAATTTGTTGTTTCGTCCGGTTGGCCAAGTGGCCTTGGTTCAAGCATTGGGAAGTTTGGTGTATCAGTCTAGTTTGTCTTTAGAGGAGGTTTTCCAGAAGTTGCGTCGTTTTGATGCAGGGGGAGGGTTTAGCGGTATGGATTACCCCCAGTCTCTATGGTATGGTGTCCTCTATAATCCCAGTAGGAAGCGAATCCAAGTGTCTGGGAAAAGTTTGGCGAGTCAATTAATAGTTTACTTAATTTTGGGGTCAAGAGACGAGTTTGCAACTATCAAGCTGCGAACTCAGTTTGCTAAAGCAAGGACGCTTGCAGAAGATCAGGCTATTAATTTAGCCGGGACGTTGGTTTCTCCCAAAGAAATTGAACTCCCAAATGCTATTTAATTCATTAGCAATTCGCAATTATTTTTGGACATAATGTTGGATTTGCTCTTGATCATGAATTTTTGTGAAATTTGCTTGCAAATAGGGATTAAGTGGAGCTTTAACTGAAGGGAAACGACTTAATATATATTGTTCGGGTTGATACTTCTCCACCACTGAGAAAATAAAGTCTGGGGTAACTTTTCCAGCGGCCACCCGCTTTCTCGAAAAGGTAGCAATTTCTGGGGGAATTTTCAAGTCTGCATATACTCCATAAATGGGGAGATCGGTAAATAACCAATGGGTGTTTGCTTGATGTTGTTTAACGGTTTCTAAGATTTGCCAATGGACGGTACTTTGTTGGATAAATTGCTGGTTTTGGAGGTGAATGAGACTGAGTTTAATGGGGGTGACGAGAAGGGTAAAAAGAAGCGCGATCGCAGCCATTTTTCTCGGAATAATTTTACCCCAATTTCTCTGCCTCCATTGTAGTCTAATTTGCTGTTTTTCATATTGTCTCACTGCCACTTTTATCCCCGCAGTTGCTAACCATGTTAAGGGGATTGACAAAAGCAAATAATGATGATACCAAATCGGCTTATGATTCACTAAAAGCACTGTCACTAAAACCAACCAAACTAGCGGAAATTGTAATAATTTTTGCGACATTTTAGCGGGTTGTAACTTATAGCGAATTAACCCCAATCCAGCAATAGACAAGAAAACGGTATCAATTCCCTGTAAATAGAGTGCTATCACATCTTGCAAGCTATGTTCATTAACAAACTTGTCTTGCAAATTATCTTGTACATGAAAATTAAAAAATTGTTCAAATTGTAAAGCATTCAACAGTAAACTAATTAATAAATACCCTAACCCTAAATTCGCTAACCACTGAAAAAACGGCCACCACAAAAGACTTCTAGTTTTAGATATTTTACCCACGGTCAACCAATAAAAGGCAATCAGGGGAACCAGAAAAAGTGTAAACATTTTAACTTGTAAAGAGGCCGCCAAAGCAAGACCCGATAAAGTTGTAAAATAAGTCTTTTTGTGTTTATAAAAACAGAATAGAAAATAAACTGAAAGCAACGCTAAGGCAACCGAAGGAAGTCCAATCATTACAGAAACACTGAAGCGCAAAAAGTTAATCGAAATAACCAATAAAACTGCGCCAATTACTGCATAAATTTCTCCCACTGTTTGCCGAAGTAACTGGGTAAATGTCCAGACTAACAGGGTAGCAAACCCCAACACCAGCAAGCGAGCAATAATAACACAATTTTGCCCATTCTTCAGAAAAAAGGCTAAAATAACAGTGAATAAAGGGGGTTGATCTGTCCAAATCTCTTGATAGAGTTGAAACCCCTGATTATACAAAATTGCTTTAATTAAATTAATCCCTTCATCGGTATCAAACTGAAAGACTTCAGTGATCGGCATTACCCAAAGTGCCACCCCAAGAAATAAGCAAGGCAAAAGCACATTAAACCCTAGATTAGTCCATAAATAAGAACGCTTCACAACTGGTAGATCACCCCAAAAGTAGTAACTAATTATTCATGATCAACATTTCCTTTTTTAACAGATTTTCCGTCATGCGGGCCAACTTATCTAACTTAGCCTCTAAATCTTTTGCTTGTTTATGATAATGGAGTTTACGTCGGATGGCCTCCCTTGCCAAATCTTCGCGATCGCGCTTTAATGCCTCCATGGCCACTCGATGCCATGTTTTCGTTTCCTGTACCGCAGTTTGATACTGGGGTTGGATATTATCCCAAACGACTTTAATATTCCCCAAGGCTTGATCCACCATCTTTTTAGCATTAATCTGATCCGTAGAGCGTAATGCCTCCTCAACAGGTTGCTGGAACTGTTCCGGGTTGGTTTGGGTAATAAACGGGATAAAATCCTGAACTTGTTGACTCCAACTGACTCCCGTTTTACACCAATTGGCAAAATGTTCACAATTATTGAATAAAAAATTATACTTGCGTTCCCCCAATCGACTAAAAGCGCGTTCAACGACCACATCGGGGATAAAATGGGTAGGATAGTCCTTGACATAGACTTTCTTCCCCTGAGAAAACGTCAGCAGGGGAGTTCGTTCAATCACCTCACTAGGTTTCCGATAGTGAACCACCGTCCCGTCTCCACAGTCAATCCCATGGTGTTCATAAACCCCCGTCAGATTGAAAAAAGGCCGTAACACATAAATCTGATCCCCTCGTGCCATAATATCTTTGCTGAACGGACAACAATAATGATAAGGGAGAGAACACTTTACCGATCGATCCATAACCTGCGGAGAGATAAACTAAACCCCGGTAATACAGTTTCACCGTCTAAACTATCCGGTTGAATGCGTTGTTCGACTTCCTGACTTGGACGATAAATCTCAACGGTTGGGTCCTGGGGATTGATTAACCAACCGAGACGCAAACCGTTTTCGAGGTATTCCTGCATTTTCCCTTGTAACTCTCTCAGGGAGTCAGTTTTTGAGCGTAATTCTAAGACAAAATCGGGACAGAGGGGAGGAAAAGTGTCTTGTTGTTCGG
>NZ_JAQMSD010000347.1 GCF_028330525.1 Spirulina sp. CS-785/01 | reverse complement strand
GGATTTTTTTTAATCCATTCATTTAATTCTTGAATATATTGTTCTTGTTGACTTTCCATAACAATTTTCCTGAATTCTCGATATTTTAATTTTACTCCATTCTGACCTCTTTGTTTACAACTCCAATAAAAATGCTATATAACCATTATTCTGCTCTTTCACTTGTTGATGAACTGCATCAAAGGCATTATTTAAAATGTTCAGAAAGGCTCGACTTAAATCTTGCGGAATGACCTTCATGGGAGGCAAAGAGTCATCCAACTCTTTCACAATTTTTGGGTCAAAATCCTTGGCTTTAGCATGATAATTATGATAAACTAATTGTACTGCTTCTTCTAGTAAAACATTGAGGTCAGTGGACACAGGTTTCCCGCGTTCTTCGTGGGCGTGCATCATCATTTGTTCGATAATGGCTTCAATGCGCTTGCCGTGTTGGTGAATACTCTGCACTGACTCTTGGAAATCCACAAAAATTTCTTCAAAGGTTTCTATTGCCTCCTCATCCAACTGTTCTGCATTTGCATCTAATTCTTCCTTAATTTCCTCGGTTAACTCTAAACAAATTTTGGCGAAATTATTAACAAAATTAAGGGGATTTCGGATTTCGTGGGCAATCCCTGCCGTGAGTGACCCCAAAAACGCCAATTTCTCTTGAGCAATCATCTGTTGTTGGGCTTTTTGTAACTCTTGTAAGGTTTGCTCTAATTGGTGATTCTTATTCCTTAACTCCTCCGTCCGTTGTTCCACCTTAATTTCCAATGTCCGCGCATAGTCTTCAATTTTCTGATAGGAACGGCGCAAATTTTCCACCAGAATGACCCCTATTTTCGTCACCGCAGCCCCCGATAAGGCTAAAAAGGAGGGGACTACGGGAATCCACCAATTGCCTAAAAATGCTCCATACACCGACCCCAACAACACCCCACTGGCCAATACAAACATCCCCCCGGTTTGCCAAAAGGAAATCCGGGCCATGTCATCCACTGTTTTCCAACGACAGATCAAGACTGCACCTACCCCAGACCATACAAAAATCCAGAGTAGTTCTAAGGGTTCAACTAGAGGCATAATTAACCCCCGTTCCCCCAAGGCCGCACTAATTAAAGAACTGGTAGTATGAGCAATGACTTCAACCCCGGCCATTCGTTCTTGGTCTCCAAGTAAGGGGTCACTGTAGGGGGTGAGGAGGATATCTTTGAGACTGGGTGCAGTGGACCCAATTAAGACAATACGATCGCGGAATAAATCCGACGCAATCTCCCCCTCCAACACCTCTTGCAACGACACCACCGGAAATGTCCCCTGGGGCCCTCGATAATTCAGCAAAATCTGATATCCTGCCGTATCTTCCCGAATATATCCCCCCGAATAGGGAGACAACGGAGGCATAATGACATCTCCCAGTTTTACTTGGTCTTCCTTCACCGTCTCCGGTTCAATGCCGATATCCTCTTGGGATAAATAAAGCCAAGCTAACTTAAACCCAATCCCAAAAACAATATTTTCCTCTAAGTCTTCTC
Organism: Spirulina sp. CS-785/01; assembly: GCF_028330525.1. Lineage (GTDB taxonomy): Bacteria > Cyanobacteriota > Cyanobacteriia > Cyanobacteriales > Spirulinaceae > JAQMSD01. The sequence goes on along the minus strand of NZ_JAQMSD010000347.1, from coordinate 1,517 downwards.
CATAAAGAAAAATGCGACGGGTTTTCCCGTCCATATCCCAAGGAATATCATTAAAGGCCACTTGTCCTAACTCTGCAAGGACGGGAGGAGGAGCAATGGCCACTGACTGATCAGAAGGAATGGCCGTTGTGGGGGAATTAGAACTGACATTGTTATCATCTGCGACTATTTTCTTAATACCAATTAAATTGGGAGTCGAACGCATCACCTGTTCTAACTCCTCATATCCCTCCCCAACAGGTAAATCTCGATAAACGTCCAACCCAATGGCCACCGGGTCTTGGGCTTTAATTTTCTTCAGTAAATCCGCCAATATGGTATCCGAAAACGGCCAACCCCCGGCATACTCTAAATCATCTTCATCAAACCCGACGATGACAATACGAGAGTTTTCTAGGGTTTGAGGCCGCAGTTGCAACATCCCGTCATAGGCCGCCAACTCCAAAATTTGCAACAACCCCCCAAAGCGGAGAACAACGACCAAACTTCCCACCGTTCCAGCAATAATCCAATTTTTCCCTTGTTGCCAAAAGGGTTGAGATAATAAACTTTGCAGACGTTTCATGGTTTAAACGGGTCAGTGATTCCCAAAGAAAAGAGTTTAACGCAGACACCCAATTGTCCTGTATTTTAGCCCTAATTTTGGGAGGGAGGTAGGGGCAAAAAAAGAGTGAATGGGGTGAAACTTCCTATTCTCTGGGAATTTTCACCACACTCACTCACATACTGACCCAGGGGTCAAGACTGACTGAGAATTAAAGGAGGGAGATTAACTATTTAATTCGATCTGGGACACTAACCCCAATACCTCAGAGGTGGTTTTCACGGGAGACTCTGGGGGTTGAACGGACGGCCAGGCGGTTTTCAGTTCGTCTAAACTTTCGGTAATGGTTTCGTGATCATCTGGTTGTTCTTCCTGCATTTGTTCGGCAATATTGCCATACAGTTCTTCGGCGTAGAGGACAAACCCCCGTGAATCTTGATATTCGAGGACTTCGACAAATTTTCCGTCAGCAATGGCCGCTTCGTATTCTTCGGCGGCGGTGGCGAGGAGTTGGTTGATCACGGGGAGGATAAAATCGGGAGAGGTGCGTTGTTCTTCGGGTAAGGCTGCGATCGCATCATCAATTTCGGCCATCGCTTCCGTAAAGGCTTCCTTGGTTTCCGATGCTGCGGGGGCAGACTTCGAGAGGTCATGGAGTTCCGTTAATTGTTCCTTAAACGGCTCAACACCACGCTCCTCTAGCTTCCCTTCAATTGTCCCATAAATTTCGTCAACGGGATGACCGATATGGGGTTCTGCGGCTTCGTAGGCTTCCTCATCCATCAATTCTTGGGCAACAATAAGATGGCCTTTCATTAAGCCTAAAGCGGTCATATAGTCAACGTCAGGGTTGCCAGTGGACGCACCTTCGCCACCTTCGCCGCCTTCGCCACCTTCACCGCCTTCGCCACCTTCGCCGCCTTCGCCACCTTCACCGCCTTCGCCACCTTCACCACCTTCACCGCCTTCGCCG
>NZ_JAQMSD010000346.1 GCF_028330525.1 Spirulina sp. CS-785/01 | reverse complement strand
TTGTACCCCTTCTTTAGCGGCTCTATATTTTTCGTATAGTTCCTCTGTACTCAAATACGGTTCTATTGTCACTTTTTTTGGCATTTTTCCCTTTGCATCTATTCCTCTCTTAATTTTATACCTTTTATCCGGATTTCATATAATTAAATACCTTACAGAATGGTTTCAATCCCTCATAGGGATTAAGAGTAGTTGAAACATGTCAGACTTGTTCCATGAATCGATTAAATTTGAAGTTTCAATCCCTCATAGGGATTAAGAGTAGTTGAAACTTAAATGGAATTCACGACAGTGACTTGCCACCTGTTTCAATCCCTCATAGGGATTAAGAGTAGTTGAAACTGGATATTGGCGATATAATCACAGGATTTCCTACGGGTTTCAATCCCTCATAGGGATTAAGAGTAGTTGAAACCGCAAGCTGATCAAGGATGCAACATGGGAGCAGTATGTTTCAATCCCTCATAGGGATTAAGAGTAGTTGAAACTTATGAAGTGGCGGACCAGGGAACCCCCACTTCATGTTTCAATCCCTCATAGGGATTAAGAGTAGTTGAAACATCCCAAGTGAACCCATCACAATGGTTGACGGTACTGGTTTCAATCCCTCATAGGGATTAAGAGTAGTTGAAACAAGTAAGCGAGCGCATCATCCCCACGCATTCCGTCGAGTTTCAATCCCTCATAGGGATTAAGAGTAGTTGAAACTGAACCAGATCAGGAATACTCAGAAGAATATGTTGGTTTCAATCCCTCATAGGGATTAAGAGTAGTTGAAACTCGGGGTCTGTGGGGTCGATATCTAGAGCCTTTTTTGGTGTGTTTCAATCCCTCATAGGGATTAAGAGTAGTTGAAACAATTTTTAGAAAATAATGGAGTTAGTTAGAATACTTGTTTTTTTGGTGTGTTTCAATCCCTCATAGGGATTAAGAGTAGTTGAAACTTTAAACAGCCGTTGAAGCATCGCACCGCTTGGGATATGCTGCGTTTCAATCCCTCATAGGGATTAAGAGTAGTTGAAACAATGCCAAGTACAATCAAGCCCGCAAGCCCGCCAAGTTTCAATCCCTCATAGGGATTAAGAGTAGTTGAAACTGGATAAGCCTGTTCAATATGGTGTTTTTTCAGCAGTTTCAATCCCTCATAGGGATTAAGAGTAGTTGAAACAATAAGGAAATTTATTTTCCGGTTTGTTTCTCTATAGTTTCAATCCCTCATAGGGATTAAGAGTAGTTGAAACCGGGGGGTATCCCCTCCCTCACCCTCACCCTTACGTTTCAATCCCTCATAGGGATTAAGAGTAGTTGAAACGAATGGCTATTTTTAGGGGCGCAAAATTGTTGTTGTTTCAATCCCTCATAGGGATTAAGAGTAGTTGAAACCCACTGGCTGATCGCTCTGGCCTTCCCAAGTTTCCCGGTTTCAATCCCTCATAGGGATTAAGAGTAGTTGAAACCTCACCGTTGAGCCGATAGTGATTGCTCTTAACGTTTCAATCCCTCATAGGGATTAAGAGTAGTTGAAACGGGAGGCGGTCGGGATTTTCAACGCATTGGATATTGTTTCAATCCCTCATAGGGATTAAGAGTAGTTGAAACAAGTTTGTAGAGTAGTTTCTTATCCCCCTTATCTGTTTCAATCCCTCATAGGGATTAAGAGTAGTTGAAACGCAAAAAGTAGCACAAAAACACGCCAGAAATTTAGTTTCAATCCCTCATAGGGATTAAGAGTAGTTGAAACTGCGGGGGTAGGATCGCCCCGTTACTGCTCCTTCTGTTTCAATCCCTCATAGGGATTAAGAGTAGTTGAAACCCCCAAGATTGCGATGCTAGTTACACTCTCTAAAAAGTTTCAATCCCTCATAGGGATTAAGAGTAGTTGAAACTGTTCGAGCCGAATAAATCCCCCCAATACCAATGTTTCAATCCCTCATAGGGATTAAGAGTAGTTGAAACTTTCACTGGAGTTGTTAAATTACTGCTTTTCAGTTTCAATCCCTCATAGGGATTAAGAGTAGTTGAAACCTGTCATACTACTTCCATTTCCGATTCCAATTCCGTTTCAATCCCTCATAGGGATTAAGAGTAGTTGAAACTCGTGCCGGATCGCCGGGTGATGAATAGCCGCAAGTTTCAATCCCTCATAGGGATTAAGAGTAGTTGAAACAAGATGGCTCAATGAAAGAGAAGAAAGCGAAATGGCTAAGTTTCAATCCCTCATAGGGATTAAGAGTAGTTGAAACGAAAGCATTTGAGGAGCTTTTGTCGCTTTCCACCGAAGTTTCAATCCCTCATAGGGATTAAGAGTAGTTGAAACCCTTCGTTTTCAGTCATTGTTAGCAGCATACCTTTGTTTCAATCCCTCATAGGGATTAAGAGTAGTTGAAACTGTGACATTCTCAGAGCGCGTTCTGAGTCCAAATGTTTCAATCCCTCATAGGGATTAAGAGTAGTTGAAACCAGGAGTGGATAGCAGCACCGCTAATGAGCCAAGTAGTTTCAATCCCTCATAGGGATTAAGAGTAGTTGAAACGAAAAAAAGTTATTTGCCATGCCATTCACATCTTCCGTTTCAATCCCTCATAGGGATTAAGAGTAGTTGAAACAAAAACACGATCAACTATTGCATACGTCAATCCGCCTGTTTCAATCCCTCATAGGGATTAAGAGTAGTTGAAACTTTCCATTCCCTCCTACCAATCCCTCCCCCCAGCAGGTTTCAATCCCTCATAGGGATTAAGAGTAGTTGAAACAATAGTCCTAGGCAGTACCTTACACCCCTCTCCCCAACGTTTCAATCCCTCATAGGGATTAAGAGTAGTTGAAACACTGCTTAGAGGCAAATAGGGAGTCCGTTACAAAAGTTTCAATCCCTCATAGGGATTAAGAGTAGTTGAAACACGGTCACACTCACTTTAAGAAAGAAATAGCAAAAAGTTTCAATCCCTCATAGGGATTAAGAGTAGTTGAAACGTTTTCTTTTCATCTAAAAAAATCAGCCATATAGTTTCAATCCCTCATAGGGATTAAGAGTAGTTGAAACTGTGTTAAGTTGGCATAAATTGACACATCACCAGATGTTTCAATCCCTCATAGGGATTAAGAGTAGTTGAAACGGATAAAGTATCCTCTACCAAAGTCAGTACATCCCGTTTCAATCCCTCATAGGGATTAAGAGTAGTTGAAACTAATATTTTGTTACCAATATTTTTTACCTTATCCGTTTCAATCCCTCATAGGGATTAAGAGTAGTTGAAACTATTAGATATATTGGCTAATTCTTGCTTTTCTTTTAAAGTTTCAATCCCTCATAGGGATTAAGAGTAGTTGAAACCCGCGCTCTAGAAATAAATCAGTCACTGTGATAGCAGTTTCAATCCCTCATAGGGATTAAGAGTAGTTGAAACTTAATCAGCAGTTTGGCTCTACAAAAGGCCAAATTTGTTTCAATCCCTCATAGGGATTAAGAGTAGTTGAAACGGTAGAATCTCGGCTCGAAATGGCTAGGGAGGATAAGGTTTCAATCCCTCATAGGGATTAAGAGTAGTTGAAACAGAAGACGACGGTTCGTTTTAAATTTTCTTTACCGCGTTTCAATCCCTCATAGGGATTAAGAGTAGTTGAAACTGAAGTTTGCTGGTTAATTTGTTTGGATAATGGCTCGTTTCAATCCCTCATAGGGATTAAGAGTAGTTGAAACGCTGGATACGCTAAACATGACCGCTATTGAAAAAGTTTCAATCCCTCATAGGGATTAAGAGTAGTTGAAACTCCTTAGTGCGAGACACAGGAGGAAGTCTCCCCTGCTTTCGGAGTTTCAATCCCTCATAGGGATTAAGAGTAGTTGAAACATTTTTCACTCGGTAGTACATCAGAACTAATCAGTTTCAATCCCTCATAGGGATTAAGAGTAGTTGAAACCCCTTTGGATGATCCGGTGTTAATTGCGCCTCATGTAGTTTCAATCCCTCATAGGGATTAAGAGTAGTTGAAACAGCTTTAAACGATTTAGAAAATTGATTTAAAAGTCGAGTTTCAATCCCTCATAGGGATTAAGAGTAGTTGAAACACTTTCAGCAAGAGATAATTCGCCACATCACTCTAGTTTCAATCCCTCATAGGGATTAAGAGTAGTTGAAACGTTGGTAATAAGTCGGTTAGTGTAACCACCGGGGGCGCGTTTCAATCCCTCATAGGGATTAAGAGTAGTTGAAACTAGCTAGTAAAGGATCAGGAATATGCCTAAGAGAGTTTCAATCCCTCATAGGGATTAAGAGTAGTTGAAACCTAAAGGTTCGATTACTGTTGCTTATAATTTTCAGTTTCAATCCCTCATAGGGATTAAGAGTAGTTGAAACGTAAATGGGGAAAAAAGTGTAGGGGATAAAATCCTGGTTTCAATCCCTCATAGGGATTAAGAGTAGTTGAAACACTTCTAGAGGTTTCCTTGCTAATCCTCTGGATGGTTGGTTTCAATCCCTCATAGGGATTAAGAGTAGTTGAAACAGGCATTATAGTCCTGGCCCTTGCCAATCGGTTCGTTTCAATCCCTCATAGGGATTAAGAGTAGTTGAAACGCTAATGAGGCCGACGGGATTGTCGCGCTCAAACTTGTTTCAATCCCTCATAGGGATTAAGAGTAGTTGAAACCCGTCAAGTTTACGGCCCTCAACTTTAGAGAAAGTTTCAATCCCTCATAGGGATTAAGAGTAGTTGAAACAGTTTCTCACTATTACTAATTGGCAGTGGATGGAGTTTCAATCCCTCATAGGGATTAAGAGTAGTTGAAACCTCTTCTTTGCTTTCTGGTATTTCGCAAGATCCTGTTTCAATCCCTCATAGGGATTAAGAGTAGTTGAAACTTCAGTTATATTGGTATCTTGCGGTAATAGTTCTTTAAGTTTCAATCCCTCATAGGGATTAAGAGTAGTTGAAACTAAATAGCTATTTTTCTATTAATGCAAGTATGTTGTTTCAATCCCTCATAGGGATTAAGAGTAGTTGAAACAAACGATACGTTTGCAAGTATTAGAAACGAGATACGTTTCAATCCCTCATAGGGATTAAGAGTAGTTGAAACGCAATAATGAGAATGGGTCATTATTACCTTGAGGTTTCAATCCCTCATAGGGATTAAGAGTAGTTGAAACTGCGGTGGTCTGAAACCCTGATTGTATTTAGTTTTCAAGGTGCAGTTGCGCGACGCGCATAAAAATATAATAACACCAACCTCTCAAAAACGCAAAAAAACGCTGAAACCCAAGCCCAGAGCCGTGCGCGACAGTCTCCAAAAAAGAAAGAGGGTCAAACGCAGACCCACTCTAGCTTACAGCGATTTTTCACCAAACCTCAAAAAAAACACCCTCACCGTCGCGCATCAAGCAAAAAAGATCGTATCATCTCGCACCGCCTCACCCCCAATGCGCTCCACCTTCCCCTGACAACACCCACAGAGAAAATAAAAGCGAATACTATCCGTCTCCGGATTAATCAGCTTATTCAAGCGATCGCGCAATTTAGCATACTCCGTCTTCGTCAACTCGCACTCAAACACACTATACTGCATCCACTGCCCATAAGACTTGAGAATACTGTGAATCTTCGTGCGGCGTTTATCTTCCGAAATATCGTAACTGATCACGACAAACATTAGTTTTGTTTTTGATTATTTGTTGTTAGTTGAAAACCCCAGAAAGCCCTAGAAAAGCTAGAAACCGGGTTTCTATCCTGAATGGGAATAAACGCCCCAAGCTCTGTACAGAAACCCGGTTTCTCCCCCCTGACTGACACTTACCTCACCACCAAAGGCGGATACTCCTCCGTTTCCCCCAATAAAAACTTCGCCAACAACCGCGCTTGTATCTCAAACGCCTCCTGATAAGTACATTGACGCTTCAGCACCGGATGCTTAAACTTCGACTGCTTCTTCTGCTCATACAACCGCAAAAACACCTTTAACCCCTCCGGAGTCAACGACACCGCCCCACTTAACGGCTCAGTGGTAAAATCCTCTAGAGTTAACTTATTTTGGTTCAACGCCGCTAACACCACCGCATCCACCACCAAAGGCCGAAACTCCTCCATCAAATCCAACGCCAACGCAGGCCGCCCATAATGGGTAACATGGAGATATCCCAAATAAGGATCAAACCCCACAATATTCACCGCACTTTGGATATCGTGACGCAACAACGCATAACCCAGACTCAATAACGAGTTTACCGGATCAGTAGGTGGCCGACGGCGACGAGAGCAAAAACTAAACCCCTCATTCTGAATTAATTGGCCAAAACAGCCAAAATAAGCCGCACTCCCCGCACCCTCTAACCCCCGTAAACTGTCCACCTGCTCCGTCCGGGCAATCGGTTTAATCGCTTGTTCTATCTTCGTGATAGACTCCTGGAGAGGGAGATCAGGCGATTGACGTAGCCGCCGCATCAACCCATTACGATAATTCTTCAACTTCCCTCGCACCAACCCCCGCACAACGTCCACCGCTTGATCTTCCCCCACCGCACCCCATTGCGCTTTCCGCACAAAAATATTCTTCGTCATTTCCGGTTCTAACCGTCCTAAATAGCGGCCAGTCACCTTGAGAAAACTAAGGGGAATATGACGTTGTAACAACTCCGTCACCACCGCAGGAGAAACCGTCGTGCGGCCTAACGCCACCACCCCCTCTACCTTAATCAACGGCACATCCAAAATCATCTTTTTCTCCGCCTTCACCGTCAACCGTTCATCAGTTTTGCCAATAAAAGAATCTTCCCGTGTCACATATATCGTTCCCATCGTTAACTCTCCTCTCGATAAGTTTTTAACTTCTTACTCGCTTGGGGGAGACATTGCTTATACAAACTGCACCCCCGACAGCGAGGGGTATAAACAGGTTTAGGCCGTTCCCCCGTCTGGAATAACTCTCGTAAAGCCGTTAAAATACCAATAGCCTCCTCCCGTAACTGTGCAGATATCTCTACGGTTTCCCGTTGATGGGAATGAGCATAATAGAGAAACCCCCTTTGAACAGGTTTCCCCGTCATCTCCTCCAAACAAAGAGCTTGAGCGCACACCTGGAGCGCGTCATTCCCCCATTCTCCGGGTTTTCCCCGCTTATACTCCACCGGGTAAAACTCCCCTTGTGCGGCCTCAATTAAATCCGCTTTGCCAATTAACTGATATTGCTCCGACTTGAGCCAAATCGCCCGCACTTGCCACGTTTCCCCCTGTTGTGTTTCACTGAGAGTATGGACACGCTGGTGTAAACTCGTCCCCTCCACCGTGTACTCATTCTCGGTAAACTCCCCCGCACAAAACATCCGCCAGCAGCGATGGGGACAATAGGCATAATGATTTAAAGCTGCAATAGGGATATAATCCGTATTCATCAGGGTTTCCTCCGTCGTACCATTCCCATTCCCATCGTCGTCTTGCGGCCTACCCCTGCATACACCGCAAAGTCGGCCAGCGCGTTAACCTGTTTCACTGTTTCCCCATCCGTCTTCCCCAGAAAGCGATAGGTTAACTCCCCCACACAGCCAATAAATTTACTGCGAGCATCCATCACCATTTCCGTGTGAATATTGAAAAAACTGGGATAAAGATTCTCTAACGCTAATTCGGGCAACTCGATGCCACTATACTTATTCCAGCGACTCCGCAAACTATTAAACACCGACTCCTGCTGAGGAAAGGCCGTGTCATATTTCCCCTGACGAAAGGCCATAGGGGTGGCAAAGAGAAAAGACAAGTTACGCTCCTCTGAGGATGCTTCCTCGTACAACTGCTCGTATAAACAAGCATTGGCCCAGGGTTGCTCGGCTTGGGGTGTCCCTAAAATACTGGTAATCTGTAAGTCAGTAGGGCCTAAATGCCAAGGCCGTTCTAAGTTCAGATTAAGCCACAGTTGCGTCAGTCGGCTAAACATCCCCTCATCCAGCAGCGAAACCCGCACCCAGCAAGGTGTCCCCTTGGGGATGGGTTTGGGGTGATGCCATTGCAACAGGGGCGCGTTATTCTGGTTGTAGGTTTGTAAGGGACTGGTGGTAAAGGGTTTATTTCCCTGTGACTGGTGCAACTGTTCCGACAACTCGGCATCTACCGCGTTGACAAGAGAGAGGAATAAGGCGTGAATGTGCCGTCCTTGCAGGTATTTGGGGGATATTGGTGCAAGGGGGATAAGGTTGAAGACAAGACTATAGGGCATGATAGGTTTCTGTACTATAGGGACAGTTGGGATTGTACCCTCCCAGAAAAATGGCTGCGGTGGTGCAGGGATAGGGGAGGTTTGGGGGTGCGAGACGATGCGCTCCGTTGCACCCGTGGTGATGTTGGTTAAGTTGTAGGGTGACGGGGATGATTTTCTGAATGTCGTTATATCCCTGTTGATACCCGGCAATGACAACGCGGGTGTTGGGGGGGTATTGTTTAAGGTGGTCGATGAGTTCTTGAATAGTCATGGTTGCAATGAGAAAGGGCGAGTTTTAGTTAAACCGATATTCCATACAGGCCGGGAGTTTTCGCTTTTGTCCTTCAACTTCGATTTCGTAATATTGCCCCTTGAGTTGGACGTTACGAATTAAGCTCACAGGGGGCATATTAATCACGTCATAGCGAATCACTTGATGGGTAAACATGACATCAAGGGGGTTGAGGGGATAGGGATAAGAAAAAACGCCTTTCCCTTGACGCAGTAGAGGTAATTCTCGTGTTGTGACTTCTGCCTTACTTGACCATTTCCCTAAACGAATCCAGTAGCGATTCCAGTTTACAAATTTCAGGGGCTTTTCTGTGATAATGAAACATTCAAATTCACTTTCGGGGGCAATTTCTTTAGCTCTGCCAAAACTGGGGATATTTTTCTGAGTCTTTTTCATTTCTACATGGTAATTATTATTGGCATATTTCCATGTATTGAGGACACAAGTATGAGTAATGGTTCTGGCCGGAGTGACATAAATATTTTGTTCATTGAGTGGGGTTAAATGTGCCTCATATTGGGGGACTTGAGTGGCACAGAAATAACGGTATTCTTCCTCTGGAGAAGGGATTGTCGTTTGATAGTAATGACTATCTACTAATCCCAACGCATAACACAAGGCATAGTTATGCAAAATTGGCTCAGTTTCGTAGAGTCTGCCTATTTCGCGGGTGGCAAAATAGAGACTATCATGGAGTTCAATTCGACATTGATAAATATACATTACCCGTCTTTCAGAATTGCAGTAAATTGATTGGATGGGGACGTAAGCAATACGCCCCTACACTATTTAATTTTCCCAAAGGGGTGTAGGCAATATGCCTCTAAGCATTGGTTTTTGCTTTACCTTTTTTCTTTTTCTGAATATGGGCTTTTTCGTAAGTTTTGGCTTCTTGATCCGCTTGGTGTAAAATAGAGGTGATGCCTTCTTCTGTTCCGGTTAGACTTTTCACTTCTGCTAATAAATCATTAAAGTTTTCGCCAATATAATCGGTATGCACGATAAATTCCTCTGCCATTAATGCTTGAATTGCTTCGGTTGCTTTGTCTTTCACTAAATCCTCGTCTAAGGGATCAATTGAGGTTAATAGTTCTTCGGGTAAACGGTCATAAATTGCCTGAGTCCAGCGTAAATTGCTGGTGATTTCACCATCAGCAAAAACGACCCCAATTAATTCATTGCGGACTCGTCCCGTTCGGGTGGTTTGCGCTCCATAATGACGGGTTCGCATGATGTTGTTAAAGACATACAAAAAACTAGCTTCTGTGGGGTCTTTTAAGGTGACAATGCTAGGGAAAAAGACTTGGGGACGGATGTGATCTTGTTGGTTAATGCGACTGGTAACTTCTCCGGGTTTTGTGCCGTTTTCTCCCTTGGAGGCCATTGTTCCATTTTCGTAGGGAGCATTGAGCGTAAAGGTTTCGTGAGATTCATCAAAAGAGGTAATAGAGAATGCGGTATCAACGATAACTTTTGATTTTTCTGACCCAGAATCTCCAATGGCAAACCCATAAATAATACAGTCTGGGTTATCCATCGCAAAGTTAACATTATATTCGCATTCTTCTGCGGTCATTAACTCATATTTTCGCAATAATTCCCGACCGACTAAACGCTCTGGGGTGGATTGTTTGCGCTTAAACATGGACAAGCGACTAATCGCTTCCCGATTTTGAATTCCAGCACGAACTCGCGCTTTATTTAATTCGCTGTCGGTTTGAAAAAGGGGATAGGATTCAGTTACACGAATGGTGAGGAAATGAACGTATTTTCCCATGGGTTTGTAGGGAATTTCGGTGTGAAAGAATTGGGAATCTAAGGTTTTTAGTAAGGCCATGATGTTTACCTCTCAAATGAAAAAAGTTTACGAGATAAGAGCTTGAACAAGAATACGGAGTAAGGGGTCTAAATCATCAGGAACGCGATAGAGATTTAATCCCTGTTCCAGATGTTTTTCTGTGGGATATAAGCGGCAAAATTGCCAAATATTTCCGGTTGTAACTGCTCCAATAAACGGATTCAGTTTTGCTGTGTTTTTGAATTGCGCTAAAGCGATCATTTCTGCAACTAATTGAGTTAATCCATAGTTTAAGTCCTCTTGTTTTGCTTCAATGACAAGTAAGTTATTTTGAGCTTCGATTAGGTAATCTAAAGACCCTTGGAGTTGTTGGGTTACTTTGATGGGGTACTCAATGCGAACTTCTGACTTGGTGTAATGAATTAAGTCCAAGACGATGGGAGCAATGAGAAATTCACGACGAGTTTGTTCATTGGCTAAATCAACGTAGGGGAGAACTTCTTGAATTCTTGCTTTGCGTTCTTCTAAACGGTCTAATTCTCCGGTGTATTGGGGTAAGTTTAACCAGTCTCGTTTTAAGCTGTAACCCAATTCTTGTGCTAAATCTTTAGGTTGGATTTTAAGCTCAAAAATTTTACTAAAGGTGTAGGATTGTTGGGGATCGAGAATTGGCATAATGTTCTCCAGTGGGACTGATGGGTTTCATGGTTGTTAATTTTGTTGGTTCAAGGCAAATTGAATGGGTTGCAAGAGAATACCTAAAATTTTGTCAACTTGATTGATGTAATATTCTATGGAATCAATCCAGACGGTCTGGTTTTCGAGGATTAAAAATTTCCAGTTTGTTCCTGTCGAAATTGCACCATAAATCTTAAAAATTCCAGACTCAGCTTTTTGATTAAAGCGTTGTGCGGCAATCATTTCAGCAACACATTGTCCTAATCCTCCGGTAATATTTTCATTTTTGGCTTCTACAATGGTGACAACTGGAATACGGATGAAATATTGCTCTTGAGAACAACTAATAATGTAGTCACAAAAGCCATTTAATCCTTGTTCTTTATCTACATCAAAATCAACTCCAGAAAAGAGACTAATTTGATAATTGGTCTGACGGCGAACTTCAGCTAAGATGGGAGCAATGAGGAATTCTGACCGTGCTTTTTCGGTATTAATTGCGGTGGCAAGGGGGAAGTATTCGGTTAGGGTTTGTTGCAAATAGTCAGAGGGTTGTACTCCTGCAACGTCTGTAAAGAGACTGCGATTTTCTTCCAGAACTAAATTAAAGGTTTCTTGGACTTGAGCTAGGGTGGTAAAGTTGCTGTATGACATGGTTTTGCTTGTTGTAAGTGTGCTTTCATTAAATAGTTAGGTTTTAGCTTCATTGTTCTCGGATTGCACTTTTGATGCTTGGTTTTCTTTGTCTTGTTCTAAGCGATAAAGGAATTCGCAAGTATCTCGAATGAGGTTGAGTTGTCGGCCTGCTAGTCTTGCGCGATCGCATTTAAACGCACCTTCAAAAACATCCAGCACAAAATACCGCGCAAACGCTAACACTCGTTGACGTTCTTCCTCTCGGTCGGAAATCACCCAACGTCCCTCTGCGGTGGACGCATGAACCCGATCCATCAGTTTAAAAACTTCTGCGGCCACCACTGCAACGAGGGTTTCTCCTTGAAACACGGTTGATTCTGCTTTGAGAATGGTATCTGCGGCAATATCAAGGGGTTTAAGGACAGCATTGGCCTTGGGATTATACCGTTGATTGGCACGGTAAAACGCTCGATAGAGTTCGGTTAAACGTTTGGGATGATTGATGGGGGATTGTGGTTTAGGATTCATCTCTCTTTCCTGTTTATTTTGATTAATGTCCACATAGGGATCAAAGCAAGGGTATAAATCATAGGCATACAGTTGAATTCGTTTAATACTGGGACTCTCAGTATCTTTCCCTCTTGTCCATTTTTTCAGTGCAGAAAAAACATAGAGGGGACTGGTTTCGAGATGGGTGGCTAATTCTGTTAGTTTTCCCCAGTTGGCATCGTAGCCAGATTTCCCTCGCTTGGCGTTAATATCAAGGTGAATGGAATAGGCCGCAGTAAGCATTTTTAAGGGGGCCGGATGTTGAATGAATTGGTCATCTTTCCAAGGGTTCAAAATACTATCTAAACGAAAACGGTCTTTTCCGGTTAAGACTCGGAATGCTTGGGGTGCGCTGTCTAAAAAGACGGTTTCTTCAAATTCTGCACCATCTTTATAAGGGGGGATGGGAGACTCGGAAACGACGGTTTTAACATCGAGAATCATAGGGAAAGTAAACGCTAACCATGCAGGCATGACCCAAGATTCTGTATCAGTGGGATCGCGTCCCGGAGGGAGTGCCATAAAATAGAAAGTGAGGGGTTTATCTTCAGGATAAGAGAGTTTAAAGGTTCGGTCTTTTTTATGGTTGGGGTCATCTTCGGGTAAATCTTTCTTTTGGTCTAAGTCTTCGTCAATGAGGAAAGTGTCTATGGTTTGGTATTGGGTCTGATCAAAATTGGCAACCAGATCATCATTATTGATAAAGTGTTTGCGAATGGAGGTGTTAAACCGAGTTTGAAAGATATTGAAATAGGCTTTTTGTAAAAAGGTATTGGTTTCTGGGGTAAAGTAATAGGTGGGGTATAAGTACAGATAACGATATTTTCCATCTTCAAAACGTTTCCCGACTGCTTGGGTTTGGTTCATTAAAATTTGTCGCAGCATCATTTCTGTTCCGGCAATACTGGAGATGTTGCGTTTAGCATTTGACCCCCCTAACATTTGTTTATTGGTATAAACTTGGGGGGTGAATAATACTGCTGATTCCATTTGCTCGGTTACGGTGTAAGGAGAGTGGGAGAGAGAGCAAATGAGTTGTTTTCCCCGTCCCGGTTTTTTCGCGTGGTTATAGTTGGCGAGTTCTTGGAGGAAAATATCAGCGTTTTGGGTTTGTTCTGGGGTGGGTTGTTGGGGTAACATGACGACTCGTTTCACCCACTCGCGGACATCTTCCCACCCATCGGATAAGTTGTATGCTGCATTGAGATTTTCAATTTTACTAGAGAGGAATTTGATGAGGTTTTCACCTGTTTCTCGGATGTTTTCAAGGCCGGGATTATGTTCTAAGTATTTAGCAGCTAAAAAGTACCATCCGTAAGGGACTCCTCCGGTATTTCCTTTCAGTTTGTGTTCTTTTAAGGTTTCATTAATGCGTTGAATTTGGTTGATTTGGGGGAGGTATTGTTCGAGTTGCCAGAAGTTCGCTACTTCGGTGATTAAGTCTAGTTCGGGTGGTGGGGGAAGTTGTTTATTTTTTTTACGTTCATTTTTAATAGTTGTGATGCGATCGCCCCAAATTTTCCGACTCACCACATCCCCAAATTCTGCCAGTTGATCGATGCGAATATCATCTTCAAAATTAAAGTCATATTGTTCTGATAAAACGTCTTTCTCTTGGAATTTCTTTAAGTTATCACTGCGACTTTTAGCAACGGACTTTTTACCAGATTTCAAGATGCGTAAGGTGGCATCTAGGGCAACTTCCATTAACCCAACATCATCAAAAAACTGATTATAATACTCTGCATATTTCATCCCCTTCCCATCTCGTCCAAACCCCGTTTGTCTGCGTTTTAGTTCCCCTCGACAAAGTTCTTTTATGGTGGTGACAACTTGATCGGGTAAATTGTCAGTAGGGATGGGAGGTGCATCTTGATGGGTTAAGTAAATGACTCCTGTGGGGAGATAGAGTAAGGGTTGATAGTAGGTTTGCTCGGAAGTATTGAGTGCTGTATGCGCTTCCATCACCGCATTATTCACCACATTGGTTAAAACTCCGCGATTTTCGGCAATGCTGTGGTAGGTAAATTTCAGTTGTCCATTACTGAGTTGATCGATGAGTCCTTGTAATGCTTTTGCTTCAACATCTTGGGGATGTTTGATGATAGATGCGAGACGATCTGCTAAACAGGTTAAATCTGCTAAACTGTTGAGAATTCTTCCCTGTAGTTGGGTGTTTAATCCCTCTTCTGAGATGTTTAAGTTGGTGTCATTGCGTCTTTGTGCATTGTAGGCAATGTAGAGTAAATCTTCTAAATAGTCTTGCCATTGTTCGGGGTTTTCAGGATTCAGAAAATAATCTAATCCTAATGCGGGGACAAGTAGTGTAAAAATTTCTCGGTGTTCCTCTAGGGAAAGTTCCCGGATATCTGTATCGAAGTCTCGACAAGCAATTTTATATTTTTCTGGAAGGGTGGGAAAATTGTCATAATTAAATTTCTCAAAGTCGTGTAGAATAAAACCTGCGATCGCAAGTCTTCTTTGCAACTCTTTAACCACTCGTTTTACAGTAGTATTCAGGGTTTCTAAACGTTGCTCGATTAAATTGGCTGGAAATAGTCCATTGAGTAAATGAGTATTAAGGGATTGATCTCCCGCATTATCCCGTTTTACTGGGTCTTTCCTTTCAGCAGCACGACGACGATCAATTTCTTCAAAAAATTGTCCTCCTTTTGCTGTCACCCCAATGGCCAATTTAAGTAAATTGGGGAGGACATATTCTGCAAAATCTGACATGACTGAATCATCAGGATTTTGGCTATAAATTGCTTCTCGTAGGAGTTTTAGGGTTAGGAGGGTTTGGGGAGTTTCAACGGTGCGATCGTCGTCTATACCCAGTCCTAAATTGTCCTCCGTGAGTGCTTCTAGATCGATATCATTAAATTCTTCAGAAACAGAACTTGTGGCAAAATTTAATTCTAGTTGTTTACTATTTGGTTTTTGATTTGACTTATTAGACATTGACCTTATACCTCTGATTTAAGTTATTCAATATTTAAACTCTTTAAGTAGTTAGAAATTTGACGCAAATAAAGGGGATAGTATTTCAGACTTGTTTGAATTCCGATAAAAACTTTCCTCGGATCAATTTCTAAATATAAATGAACTAAAATATTTCGCATTCCTGCGGCTTCAGCCAGTTTTGTTGCAAGTTCTGATGTTAAGATGTTATGCTTTGCAGTCTCTAAAAAATATTCTTTATTTGTCCAATTATCGCGTTTTTGTAACACACCGAGTTGAGATAATAAGTATTTATTGATATCTAAAGCAGCTTCGGTCATTAATTGAATCAGATGCTCGGCTATCAGTTGTATATCCACATCTTGTAAAAAATCCTCTAGTGTGATTGATTCATAGCGTCTTAATCGCTTCAGATATTCTTGTATTTTATTGACTCGTACTAATACGATATTAATATCCAAGTTTTTCATACTCCTAGCTCTTGTAAGAAAGATTCTAAGCTATTGAATAGTGTTTGGCGTTGTTCTTGAAGTTCTTGCTCAGTCATAACTGATTGTTGTTTAAATTGTT
The DNA here is from genome assembly GCF_028330525.1 of Spirulina sp. CS-785/01. Lineage (GTDB taxonomy): Bacteria > Cyanobacteriota > Cyanobacteriia > Cyanobacteriales > Spirulinaceae > JAQMSD01. Next base: position 14,986 of record NZ_JAQMSD010000346.1, on the reverse strand, counting down.
CAAATAACCCTTCTTCTTGCTCATACAATAGTTTTCCGTGGCAAGCAATATTATGAGCGAGTAAAGGGGAACAACGATCTAGTTCAACTACATCTATCTTTTCACCGGGAATTTGTAAGTAGTCTTCTAAGACGCTATAAATTTTGAGAAATTCCCAACCTTCTGCATTTTGAAGCGTTTGTTCATATAACTCCTGATCATAAAGCACTGCAAAGTCCCAATCACTATTAGCGTGTGTATTACCTTTCGCTCTAGACCCAAAAAGAATTAGCATTTTGAGATAAGGAAGTTGATGGATGATTTGGGATATAGTGGAAACCAAGTTAATCATTGTTCAAAAAAAATTATAAACTTTTGGGAAAAGGGGACTAAAAATCGTCCCCTTTTGACAGCTTAGGCCGCTTGTTTCACAGGAGCATCATAAGAATTCGATAACTCTGGAAATAAGTTCAATTCAAGCTGTTGATATTGTTTAGGATGAACTACTTCGATCTGCGGATTTTTACTCTCTACAGTCATGGTGTTACACGATGTAGAAATATAAGGTTGCAGATCAAAGAGTTCTAACTGTTGATAGGCCATGCAGTTAGCTCTCCTATATTTATAGTTGCTGCATGGTGGTTTATATCTTGTACGAATACTGGAAGCGTCAGAAAGGATAGATACCGTCCAACGAATTTCCGTCTCTGTACTTGCAGACTCAAGCCACCACACCATCCAGTGTAGCACGTTCGCTTTAAGTACAGCATAGGAAGACCACTTAAAAACTTGACCCCAAATAGTAATATAATTATGGGTGGGAATCGGAACTACTGGTATAGTCTTCAGTAGACTATAATCCCTATGAGGGATTGAAATTTCCGATGCTGAACTTGAAGGCTGATGCCTTCTCATCCCACCTAGTCCACTAAAACTGAGACGCTGAATCCCTATGAGGGATGTCCAAGGCAATATATTTGTATTGCAAATCACTAAAACATTCATCATTATCTCTCACCCCCCTCTAACATCACATCTTCATAAACCTCTACCACTGAACCTTCCCACCCCACACTACTCAACATCACCCTATCCCCCTCACCATAAGTGTAGAGTTCCCACACCCCTTGAGCATTGCGACAAAAACACTCCAGCAACCTTTGCTCCGTACTCACTAAAACGTATTCCTGCAACTCAGCAATCTGGCGATAATTTTGGAACTTTCTCCCTCGGTCAAACGCCTCGCTACTGGGAGATAAGACTTCAATAATGAGACAGGGGTGATAAAGGACTCTCGTTGCTTGTCTATCCCCTTCATCACAACTCACCATGACATCGGGATAGTAAAACGGCCCCTGTTCTGAAACTCCTACCTTAGCATCGGCCATCTGTACCTTACACCCTCTCCCCCGTAGATGATTTTTTAACAATGTGGTGAGGTTGACGGCTAAATCATTATGGGGAATTGTTCCCCCCGTCATGGCATACACTTCACCGTTCATATATTCATATTTCACGGGTTGTTCTTCCTCCCACTCGAAATACTCTTGGGGAGTCATAGGAAAATGGTCTAATTTAGCAATCATCCTTAACAAGTCTCCTAATACGGTTAAAGCATCATTTTTATTACTAACAAATCCAAACTTCTCCTCCTTTACTTTTCAGTCGATACGCCAACGTATCCAGCAATAATGCCGCCTGACCTAATGCAATAGAATAGGGTGGTGTTCCGTCGTGAATACTCCTCTCGTCACTGATGGGATAGAGTGCAAAGTGCATGGGGAGTTGTAACCGTTGGCGGACTTCCAGTACGGGATATGGCACAATATAAGCGACTAATCCCTGTTTCTGGACTTTTTGGTTAATTTCTCTCACCCAAGCGTTTTCCGGTTGCTGGATACCAATTCCGACTAAAACTTGTACTTTCCATTGGTTTGCAATACCCTCCAAATTTCCAGCATAGGTAAACTTCCAGTTGAGACGTTCTGCTCGATACCCTTTTAGTTTCAGAAAGGCTAAACAATGCTCAAAACGTCCCTTGGCTATCGGTTGGTTAGTTCGTTTTGCGGTGGCTTGTAATTCCCGCAAAAATCCTGCTTTTGTCCATGTTTCAATCTCCAAATTACTTAAAATGCCGGGAAGATCATAGGTTTTAAAACGGTCTTGTTCAAAGGGTTCTGTTTCGTCGTATAAACCACATTGTAAGAGACTTGATCCTCGAAAACTGGACGCATCAATAAAAATGGGGTTTCCTTGTTTTCCTGATAAGTTTTTCCAGTCTTCCTGCCATCTCATCGCGCAACCTGCTGCTTTTTTTAAGCTACTCTCAAAGACAGCTTCACATTGCAATTTTAAAGTCTCCCGACTTTGAGCATATTGTTGTTTGATGGTTGACTTACCTAATGTAAACCAGAGGTTAAAAGATTGGACAATGCCCCAACGCCGATAATATCCCGAAAAATCGTTAATTTGTCGATAATTTTGGCGAATGGCTTGGTTAAGAAAATTGCGATCGCAGTTCTCTTGAACCTCAAAAAGTGCAGCATCTCGAAGAAATAACCGTTCCACTAAAAATTTCGGGACTAGCGCGTAAGCTGTAAAATTTTGAAAATTAATCTTTTGTCCATTTTTAATATAATCAGAATGACGACCTAAACGGCCTAACCGTTGGATAAAATTCCCACTATCTGAGGATTCAAAAATGAGAAAATTAATCTTAAAATCAACCCCAACATCAATGGTACTTGTCCCCAAGACTAAATCACAATTGAGAGATTGTAACTTGGTTTGCTGTCCCGATAACCCGGTATTCTCTCCTACAGTTAACCCGTGAGACTGGAACAAGTCCTGAAAAATTGGCACAAGACGCTTAACGGAGGCAATGGAATTTAAAATAATTGCACCCTTACTCTGAGGATGATCTAAGAAGTATTGTAAAACTTGCTCTTGATTCTCTTTTAACCAAAGTTCTGAAGCTGAGAATGCCGACTCTAGGGGAATAAAGTTTAAATCAATTCCTCTTGTTACCTGTCGCCAGTTTTGAGATTCTAGACTTACTGCTTCTTCTGGCGTTTCTGGGAAAGCATATTTTTCTTTGGCGACCGGATCAATATGATAATACCGAAACCCGGCACGGTCTAATTTTTCTAATAATTGTTCATCGGGAGTGGCTGAGAGAAATAAATACTTTTTACGCTTATTGGCGCAACGAATTAAGAGCATCGTGTTAATTACACTGGCAATTTGCGGTGCGCTAAAGACGTGAAATTCATCAAAAATAAAGAGGTCAAAGTTATTATCAATCCGTTGCCAGAGTTTATCGGGGTTATCGTAGGGGGTTAAATATGCACCGCGATGCAGATAATGGAAAATATCGGGGTTGGTGACTAGAATTTCTGAATTATAACTGCGATTGGCGATCGCATCCCCTTTGGAAGACCCCTTCTGTTCTGCATAAGCCTCCAATTCTGCACCACTCAAACGGTTCATTCTCGGTTCACTAGGGGGGTGAAAGGTGTCTATATACCCTTGAATTTGCTGCATCTGATCTCTCGCTAACTCATTGGTAGGATATAACCCCATCACATAGCAAGTGGCTGTGAGTAAGGCTTCTAAATAAGCCGCCAAACTCTTACCATCCCCAGTCATTGCCGTGTTAAACACCACATCAATCTCAGGATTTCGTAATGCTTTCAAGGTTTCTGCTTGATGCCAGGCGAGTATCCATCCCTCCGGTAACTGTACATCGTCGGGAGTCTCTGTAACGGAGGCCGGACAGGAATAGACGGGTTTTAAGGTAATCTGGTATTCAGACATCTCCTTATTTTGTGTCCGTAACTTGTTGTTATTTCCTATATTGCCACCGAAGATAGAAACAAGCAAGAAAAGTACAGAAAAAGTGTCCGTACATTTATGAGTCGTAAAGGTCAATCTATTACCCTTTCTGTTTCCACCCAAGATAAAGCCGCCTTAGAAGCCTTGGCCGCCCAGTTTGGCATGACGTGGGGAGAGAATCCCAATATTTCTAAATTAGTAACTGCGATCGCGCGTCACAAACTGCGCTTAGTCGTCAATGATGACTGGTCAACCCACCGAATCGAAGCCTTAGAACAGGCCAGAAAACTCCTCGTTGACCAAGGTAAAATCCCCGAAGCGCAAGCCATTGCCCAACTTCTCCTCGAACGGAGCGAACTGCGGGACAAATTTCGCCAAGACCTGAGAACCTTTATCGAACAGGCAAAACCCACTTGGCGTAAACAGGTGGAAAACTTACTGCAACGCCAACACCCCTTCCGTCTCACCTACCAAGATGCCGCAGAACGGCAATGGACATTTACCGTTTTACACGGACAAATTAGACTGATCGAAAATCATCAATATCTGGTCTGTACCTGCGAAGAAATGGAAGGGAATCAAGATATTGCGGAATTACAACATAATTGGTCATTGCGCTTAGATCGGATCACAGAAGCCGCGATCGCACCCCTTAAAACCCCTTGGCAACCCCAGTTAGACCAAATCACCGTCACCTTCCGATTGTTTGAGGGATTAGCCTTTGGATACGCCAAAGGAGAACCGAAACCCGACGATCTCACCGTAGGGGCAATTGAAGGCGATCCCCCCTCTCGCGTCGTGCAACGGCAAATCTTCAGCACCTTCTGGTTTTTTCGGGAAATCCGCCAATATGGCCAAAACTGTGAAATTATCGCCCCAGAATCGGTGCGGAGTCGCTTTACACAACAACTCCAGAAAATGTGCCAACAGTACGACATTCCCACCTTAGAGCATCCGTAAATACCGTTCTACGAGCAAAATCGCCACAATATCATCCACCGGACGGGGGGGGAGGCGGAGTCCTTGGGGGAGGAGGCGTTGCAGTCCCCTGGGGGGGTACATTTGCCAATAGCGATCGCGGGCTTCCAGAGAACTATTACGCTCATCAACTAAATAGATCGGCACAGACAAAACCCCCTCTAACTGTGCCTTCCACTGCTTCGAGGTGGTTTGATTCCCCATCACTACCCCCTGAATGGGGTGAGTTTTCACCAACTCCTGTAACTGGGGAATGGCCTCACTGGCCGCTACGACTACATGGAATTGCACAACCCCATCCTCCCCCACTACTGCTACCCCACATTTATCCCGTCCAGGATCAAATCCTAACCACATCACCACCTACTCCGACCTTGCTGTACTAAACACCGTATCCCCATTTCTGAGCGCTAAAAGGCGTATTTTTAAGGGGCCAGACGTATTGGTGGGATTGAGCGCGATCGCGCTAATCTGTTCTAACGGTTCTTCCGGATTATTCAACAACTCCAGAAAATCAGTAAACGTACTCACGTCCCCCTCCTCCACCCGAATATCCCCCACCACTCCCGCACGACGGGCCCGAAACTGAGCCGCCGCTAACAAGGTATCTAACCGTTGTTCCAAGGTATCCTGACTCATGGTATCCGGTTCAACGGAAACCTTGGCAATCACTTCCCCCTCCTCAAACACCTGCTCATTGGCGACCACATCCGCAAACACCCGCACAAACTCCTCCTGTTCCACATAATTCCCTGCCGAGAGAATCCGCACCACATATTCTTCCCCATCATCAATTTCTTCGATTAATTGTTCCACTTGCCCTTGAGTAATCAAAACCACCCGTTCTGTCGGTTCACCCGACGTAAAGGGACGAGTGGCTTCAATGGCCGCTCGGTTGGCATCTCGCAAGAGTTCATCCACCGCATTGCGGGCCGCCGAGGGTTGGGTAATCTTCACCACCCCAAAACTCAGCACCTCACCGCGCAAAAGAGCTAAATTCCCTTCTCGTAAAGCCCGATAATCTTGATAATACTGTTCTAAGGCCGCCACCTCTTGGCGCAGGAACTGTAACTGATTGGTCAACTCCTTTAAGTTTTCCTCTCGTTCCTGTAACGCCACCTCACTATCCGCAATAGTTTTGTCTAAGGTTTGGATGGTTGTATCCCGTTTGCGAATTTCCGTTTGTAGTTGATTGCGTTGGGATTGTAACTGGTTGCGTTGCTGGCGGAGCGTATTGCGTTGTAGTTGTAACTCATTGCGCTGGATACGCAATTGACTCAGGCGGCCTTGTTGTTCCCTCAGACTGCGGCCTTGTTCAGCAATGCGGCGATCGCGTTCTCGGACTTGCGCCTGTAACTGGGGAATTTGTTGTAACAACGTTTCCCGTTGTTGCCGCAACTTATTAATTTCGCCCTGCAACCTTTTCGCTTGTTCCGTCGCTTGTTGATAACGGCGTTGGACTTGGTTCAGTCCTTGTTCCACCGAGCGTTTTTCTTGAGAAACCCGGTCTAGGGACTCCTCAACCTGCGCTTTTTCCGTACTCAGACTGTTTAATTCCGCTTGAGCCGTTCGGAGTTGTTTGAGAATATCATCAAGGCGAAAGATGCCTTGCCGTAAAGATTTACTGGTTGCAAATAGGATTCCCAAGGTAGAAGCTGCGATCACAGTTCCCGTGAGAATGGTAATCAGGGTTGCACTGTTACGGGGTCGGAGATTAAAAATCCGCAGTCGGGCTTTCCCTACTTTGGTGCCGATGCGATCGCCCGCTACTGCGAGCAACGCCCCCAACACTAAGACAGCCGCAATTAACACATAAGCACTGGTCATCGACTCCGGAGTTTTACCTTTGCTGCTTTGATAGCTTACCGTTTACCACATTTTCTTGCCACTTTTGGGTAATGGAGAATGGGTCACTGATTACTGGTCATTGATTACTGCTAACAGATTACTGATTACTGTTCCCTTGTCCACCAAAAACCCATCACAAACCACTAAGTAAACTGCTGACTCAGGGCCACAGGATTATGAACCGTAATTTTCTTCTTGTGAATCGAGATCATATCCTCCTGGCGTAAATCCCCCAACAAGCGCGTCACCGTCACCCGGGTTGAGCCAATGGCCTCTGCGATCGCTTGATGAGACAACTTTAAATCAATACGAATCCCATCCGTCGTCGGCACCCCAAAATCTCGACAGAGAATCAGCAAAAAACTCACCAACCGCGACCCCATATCCCGATGGGCCAACGTTTCAATCATCATCTCCGTCTGCAAAATTCGAGACGATAACCCCTGTAACATCAACATCGACAACTCAGGATTATCATTCAACGCCTTCTGCACTTGGTCAATCGGGGCCGAGAGTAACTCCACCGGAGTAAACGCCACCGCATGATAAAAGCGGTCTGAGCGTTGTCCCGTAACTAACGAGAGAACCCCAAACACACTATTTTCCCGTAAGAGTGCAACCGTAATTTCCTCCCCTGCTTCATAAACCCGAGAGAGCTTCACAGCACCTTTAAGTAAAAAATAAACTCGCTCTGCGGGATCACCAGGAAAGAAAATAGTTTTTCCTCGTTCGCAAGTTTCAACCACCGGAGGAAATGCTCCTCCCCCAACTTGACGAAACACAGAGGCTAAAGATTGAGCTTGAGATGCGGATACTTCCATTGCCAGCATATTTGATGGACGGTTTCCTTTGAACTAAGGACTCTCAGGACTGTTAAGCATTGATTATGAATGACCAGACGCTTGTCTTACGAGACTAACGTGAGTTTTGAACCCTACCGATGGTGAATACGTCGTCAATCTAAGATTACCTGACATTCCATTGTGTGACTTATGTTAACTGAATTCTGCTCAAAACGCGACACCAGATTATCCCGGTTGTGAGCAAAACCTTACTTTCTTGCCAAAACCCTAAGAGAACGATGAACAACTTGCATCAGTCTAAGAGCAGAGAAGAATTATAGATTGGCTGTGGGTAGTGTAAGGTATTATATTGGGTCACTTGACGATGCAGGAGAATCAAACAACAGTATGCTACTTGACTTAACCGGAAAAAAAGCCCTTGTCACCGGAATTGCCAATAATCGTTCCATCGCTTGGGGGATTGCCCAACAACTCCACCAAGCAGGGGCCGAGTTAGGGGTGACATATTTACCGGATGATAAGGGCAAATTTGAAAAAAAAGTGCGCTCTCTGGTAGAACCCCTCAACCCCACTGTTTTTGTTCCCTGCAATGTCCAAGATGACGCACAAGTCGAGTCGGTATTTCAAACCGTAGCCGAAAAATGGGGAAAACTCGACATTCTCATTCACTGTCTCGCTTTTGCTAGCAAAGATGACCTAACAGGCAACTTTAGCGAGACTTCCCGTAGTGGGTTTTCGACTGCTTTAGAAATTAGTAGCTATTCTCTCCCCAGTTTAGCCCGCCACGCAAAACCCCTGATGACCGAGGGGGGTTCAATTGTCACGTTAACCTATTTAGGCGGCGAGAAAGTCGTCCCCAATTACAATGTAATGGGAGTGGCTAAAGCAGCCCTAGAATGTAGTGTGCGCTATTTAGCCTCAGAATTAGGCCCCGACAACATCCGCGTTAATGCCGTCTCTGCTGGCCCCATCCGGACTCTAGCATCTTCTGCGGTAGGTGGCATTTTAGATATGATCCGTCATGTGGAAGAAACCGCCCCCCTCCGTCGCACTGTAACCCAAACGGAAGTGGGCAATGCAGCGACCTTTTTATGTAGCGATTTAGCCAGTGGGATTACGGGACAAGTGTTATACGTCGATTCAGGTTATGAAATTATGGGAATGTAGGTTGGGGTAATCGGTAATCGGTAATCGGTAAGAAACCCGGTTTCTAGATAAAATGCCCCAAACCAAGAACCAACAACCAATAACCAAAAACCAACAAAATGCAACTCAGCGATCAACCAACTCACAACACTGTACTCTCTCAAGTTCCCGCACGCCAGGCTTCCGTGCATCGAGTCACCAAAGAAACCGATGTGCAAGTAAGTCTGAATATTGACGGGACAGGGGACTGTAGCGCGAAAACAGGCGTTCCCTTCCTCGACCATATGTTACACCAGATCGCCTCTCATGGCTTAATTGACCTTGATGTACAGGCTACCGGAGATATTGAAATTGATGACCACCACACCAATGAGGATGTGGGGATTACACTCGGCCAGACATTAGCAAAAGCAGTGGGCGATCGCAAGGGAATCCACCGCTTTGGCCATTTTATCGCACCCCTCGACGAAGCCCTAGTCCAAGTCGCCTTAGATTTTTCGGGCCGGCCTCATCTCAGTTATGGCCTCCACATTCCCACCCAACGAGTCGGGACCTACGACACCCAGTTAGTCCGAGAATTCTTTGTCGCATTGGTCAACCATAGTCAAATCACCCTCCATATTCGCCAACTAGACGGGATCAACTCCCACCATATTATCGAAGCCACCTTTAAAGCCGTTGCCCGGTCCATGCGCCTGGCCTTGGAAATCGATCCCCGTCGTGCGTCTCAAATTCCCAGTTCTAAAGGAATGTTGTAGGGGATAGTGATAGCCTAGAAACCGGTTTTGTGTAGTCAATTCGGGCTAAGATCGGCATTGTAGAGAGAAACCCGGTTTCTCCCCTGCTCCAACTCCTCACCCCAAACCCAAAAGAGCGTTATGATAAACATTAAGTTAAGTTTTATGAACTTTATTTAACGGTCGTTTTGAAGCATCAACGTAGCCTAACCCTAGAGACGCTCTGGTATTCCCTGACTCCCCTTTGGAGTGGGGATAGTGAAGTCATCCAACATGGACTCCCCCACACCCAACTTGCTCCCACTTGGCAAATTTTATTATTGGGGGATGGTTCACCAACGCGACATCTGAAACTGTTGACGCGAGAACGCATTGACGTAGATGTTATTGATATGTCGCCTATTGACATGGATAGCGATCGCGCCCCAGAATTAATCCAAGTCGTACCCGGCCCCAGAATAAGGCGACAAGTCTGGTTACGCACCGCATCCGGACAACGGTTAGCCTATGCCGTCTCTTGGTGGGATGCCAGTCAAGTGGACGACTATCTCAAACACCGTTCTCTGCCCATTTGGGAGAACTTATCCCGCTTACATAGTGAACTCTATCGAGACATTCAAGGGCTGTATTATGGGCATAATCAAGCCTTAGAAGACGCTTTTCAGGAGTCGGGCCCCTTTTGGGGACGACATTATCTGTTTTGGCACAATGGACAACCCTTAACCCTCATTTATGAAGTCTTTTCCCCCTACCTACAGAAGTATTTAGGAAAAATGCGCCTAGAACAGTAAACAGTAAACAGCAATCAGTAAACAGTAAAAATTCCGATATTATGGGGGAGAAGCTAGCCAGACTGACCTTGGCTCAGTAGTGGCAAGAACAGCCCGTCATTCACCCCGACCTACAACAGGATATGACCTCTCACAACTCTACTATCTTAGTCACTGGCGGCGCAGGGTATATTGGGTCTCATGCCGTCTCTGCCCTGCAAAAAGCCGGATATCAGGTGATTATCTTAGATAACCTAGTCTATGGACACCGAGAAATTGCAGAAACAGTATTAAAAGCAAAATTAATTGTCGGGGATACCAATAACCGCCCCCTTCTCGATGAAATCTTTGCCAATCATACCATTGATGCCGTCATGCACTTTGCCGCCTATGCCTACGTCGGAGAATCAGTCAGCCATCCCGATAAATACTATCGCAACAATGTAGTCGGGACCCTAACCCTCTTAGAAGCAATGGAGGCCGCAGGAGTGAAAAACTTTGTCTTCTCCTCCACTTGTGCAACTTACGGAATGCCGCAAACCGAGTTTCTTACCGAAGATCATCCCCAAAACCCCATTAACCCCTATGGCCAGAGTAAACTCATGGTCGAAAAAATATTAGCTGATTTTGATCAAGCCTATAACCTACGCTCCGTCTCCTTCCGGTATTTTAACGCAGCCGGAGCAGACCCCAGTGGGCAACTCGGAGAAGATCATGACCCCGAAACCCATTTAATTCCCTTAACCCTATTTGCCGCATTAGGGAAACGAGACTCTATTTCAATTTTTGGCACAGACTACCCCACCCCCGATGGCACTTGCATTCGGGACTATATCCACGTCAATGACCTCGCCACGGCTCATCTTTTAGGCTTAGAATACCTGTTAAAAGGCGGAGAGACGACCAAGTTTAATTTAGGTAATGGGAGTGGCTTTTCCGTCCGTGAGGTCATTGAGACCGCCCAAAACGTGACCCAAAAATCCTTTAACGTGGTAGAATGTAGCCGCCGCCCAGGAGACCCCTCTCGTCTCGTGGGTAGCAGCGAAAAAGCCCGTAATATCCTTGGTTGGCAACCCCAATACAGCGACTTACACACCATCATGACCCATGCTTGGCACTGGCATCAACAGCGACATAAGCTAAAATAAATCAGAGAAGCAGCGCAAAAAATTCCGCTAAATCGCGTAAGCCTAACCAAATATTTCTATCTTGACAGATCAGGCGAATTTTACCCATCCTGATATGACAGTCTAGAAACCTCACCACAATCCCCCTTATTTTTTTCGGGAAGACAAGAGAATAATAGTGGAAATCGTGTTCAACCCCAAATCCCTCTTGGCAACCAAGAGGGGTTTGTCCTTTTTTTTATAGACTTTTTATAAACATTTTGAATGGACAATGGATAATGAACAATGGATAATGAACGCCAATGCCAATTATCAATTATCAATTCTTCATGGTTTCCATTGCCCGTAAGAACCTATTTGAGGATATTCCCCGCTTTTTAGTCGCCCAAGCGGGAATTATGTTTGCAGTGAGTCTTGTCACCATTCAAACGGGCATTTTACAAGGATTTAGCCGTTCTACCACCCTCTTAATTAATCAATCCAACGCAGATATTTGGGTAGTTTCCCAAGATTTTGTCAACCTTGATTTAACCTCATCTCTCCTCTTAAAACAAGCCACAGATGCCGCAGACCTCGAAGGGGTGAAAATTGCCGAACCCGTTGTCACCAGTCCGGCCCGGTGGCGTGTCCAAGGCAAAGAACTCACCTCAGTGCGATTATATGGCTTTTTACCCCAAGGCCAACTCTTTGTCCCCGGAGACACCGAAACCGAGACTATTCAAAAACTTGAAAATCCTTATACTGCCATTATCGAACAAAGTAACCTCAACTCCCTCCACCTCAACCAAAAAGAACACAAACCGAAAATTAGTTCTCTCCCCGTCCAAGTGGTAGGAACAACCCGCAACGCCCAGTCTATCGTCTCAGGGGCCTTTGTCTTCACCTCCCTACAAACCGCCCAAACCTACATCAAACGCGGTTTTTCCCCTAGCATTAACTGTCAACTCCAAAACGGGGAACTCAACTGTCAAACCCTCTATCAGCAAGAAGACAGCGAACAACCCCAAACCGCCCCCTCTCCCGACCCCCTCAGTTCCACTGATCCCATTCACTATATCCTCATTCAAGCCGAACCGGACACCAACCTCGAAACCCTCAAACAACGACTCCAAGAGAATTTAGCCGGAACACAAGCCTACACCAGTGAAGAAATTGCCCTGAAAGTCCGCACCTACTGGCAACAGCGCACCGGAATTGGCTTTATTTTAGGCTTAGGGGCAGTGGTCGGGGTTATTGTGGGAGTGGTTATTGTGGGGCAAATTCTCTATTCTTCCGTTTCAGACCACCTCAAAGAATTTGGCACATTAAAAGCCATGGGGGCCTCGAATCCCATGATTTACGGAATTATCATCGAACAGGCATTATACATGGCAATTTTAGGCTATCTCCCTGGCATTTTGCTCTGTTGGGGGTTGAGTCAGTGGGCTATGGCCACCCAAGGCATTTTAATCTTAATTAATCCCCTCACTGCCCTGAGTGTCTTAGGGATCACCATGTCCATGTGTGTGGGGTCCGCCCTTTTTGCCATCCAAAAAGTGACCCATGTTGACCCCATTATCGTATTTAAAGCATAAATTGTTCTCTTAACTGGGTTAAAGATAAGAGTTGAATACGGGGATGTTGGGCGGCGGTTTCGCGCATTGGGGCGGTATTATAGCCCCAGTCGGCTAAAAATAACTCTACCGCGCTTAAATCGGGCTGTTGGGCAACGGATTCTAGGGTTTTGAGACGGTCTTCAATAAACCACACCTTGGGCGTTTTGGGGGCAAATTGAGCGAGCAGTTGGCGGAGGGTGACGGCCTTGGGTTGTTGGCATTCTTTACCGAAAATGAGTTTATCTTGGGGGGAAGACTCCCCTGGTAAATGCCACTGGAGTCCCGCTTGTTGGAGTAATTGTTGGGCAAAGCGGCCTTCTTTGGTGGTAATAATGACAACTTTGGGGGTTTCTTGCTCTTGGAGATGTTGTAAGACTTGCAACACGGGAGGATAAAATTGATGTAAGGCTAACCAGTCCTCTAAGTTGGTTTTGATCCATTCATCCCGTACTGTATCCACCTGCTGGGCGAGGGTTTTGGGGTTGAGTTGTTCGCTTTTAAGCTGGTCTTGCACTAAGGCAGACCAATTTTTTAATATCTGCTCATCGGTGATGCCTTGCACTAAGGCTCTCAGTAAGAGAGGCATTTCCCAACCACTTTCAATCACTGGCCGCAGTTGATAAAAGCGTTGCTCAAAGGAGTTGAGGGGACGGGTATCGGTTGGCCACAGTTGCCGATAAACGCGACAGGTGGTTTGGAAATATTCTTTTAATCCATCACACACCACACCATCAAAGTCTAATGCCAGTAAATCAGGAGAATTTAACATAAAATCTTGAGAATCAGGAGTAGGTTGGGTGAAGCGTAGCGTAACCCAACACCCAATTCAAATGAAATGTGCTTGATTGGTATTCAGGAGTAGGTTGGGTGAAGCGTCGCGTACGTAGCGTAACCCAACATCCCCCAGTGAAAAACGTTGGGTTTCACTCCGTTACACCCAACCTACACAGAAATCTAGAGAACTCGGTGTTCCGTTTCAAGCGGTTAAGGATTCCACTGTCATCCCAAAGAAGGTACTCGACACCTTATCCCCTACATCGTTCATCTTTTGCTCTAACCCATCTAAAAACTCGTGTAACCCCTGCTCAATAACATCTTCAATGGTTAAATAGCCTAACTCCGAACAAATGCGGCCTAATGCCCGTTCTGGGGGGTTGCACCAGGTCCCAACGGGGGTGCTGGTAATCTGGTGTAAGGACTGTTCTGCTTGGGCTAAACAGAAGTGAATGGACCGGGGAAATTCTCGGTTTAAAATGAGAAATTCGGCGACTGCTGGGGGGTTGATGCGGTGTTGTTGTTTGCGGTACATTTCGTAGGCACTGGCGGATTTTAATAAGGCCATCCATTGCACTTGGTCTAGGGATGTTCCCACCCATTGGGCGGAGGGTAAGAGGATGTAGTATTTTACGTCTAACATCCGGGTGGTTTTGTCGGCCCGTTCAAGGAGTCGTCCCAGTTGTCCAAAGTGCCATCCTTCGTTATGGGTCATGGTGGCATCCATTACTCCGGCAAAGCGATGGCTGGCCAGTTTGACGCGGGCAAAGATTTCGGGGAGCATATCAATATGATTGGTGGAGGCCGCTTCTTTCACCATCATGTAAAAGCTGTTGACTTCCTCCCACATTTCTGAGGAGATGGTTTCGCGGATGGAGCGAGCGTTTTCTCTGGCGAGACGGAGGGCGGAGATAATAGAGTTGGGATAGGCTTCGTCGAAGGATAGAAAGTGAATGACGTTTTCTGGGGTTGCTTCGGAGTAGTGTTCGCTGAAGTATTTATAGTCTCCGGTGGTGGTGACGAGGGGTTGCCATTGTTGCACCACGGGAAGGTCAAGCATGAGGTTGAGGTTAACATCGACAAAGCGGGCAATATTATCGGCCCGTTCGATGTAACGGTTGAGCCAGTAAATTGAATCGGCGACTCGGCTTAACATGGGCGGGTTGTGGTTCGGGTCGTTGGCTTATTTTAGGGGCTGTGGGGGTGGGGTCTGGTATCGTAGGTTACTTTTTTGGATTTGTTGGGGGTTGTTGTAAAATATGCCTTGGGTTAAAACCCAAGGCTAATAGCTGAAACCCGTTAAAACGGGTTGAGTTAGCATTGGAGAGGCTTCGCCAATGGAGTGTTAGTTTTAAGAGTCGCGGAGTCAAGGCTGATAGCTGAATGTTTACGTTA
>NZ_JAQMSD010000345.1 GCF_028330525.1 Spirulina sp. CS-785/01 | reverse complement strand
TGCAAAGGGAAAAATGCCAAAAAAAGTGACAATAGAACCGTATTTGAGTACAGAGGAACTATACGAAAAATATAGAGCCGCTAAAGAAGGGGTACAAAGAAGTCATTACCAAATTATTTGGTACATCAGTCAGGGGAAAACGCCCCAAGAAGTAGCGGAATTAACAGGGTACAGCCGTCTTCGAGTGTATCAATATGATTGGATGTGGTTAAGTGGATTTGTTGAGCCGACCACAGGAAAAACCTATTGGTGGATAGTCCCCCGTTTAAATTGGCAAGTGTTTGAACAAATGCTGATTGAATTTGCTGAACATTTTGGTCTAGGACCCAAAAAAAGAATCCTGTTAGTCTTAGACCAAGCCAGTTTTCACACTACAGCCAAAATCACGATTCCTTTGGGGATACATTTATTGTTTCTCCCCCCAAAATCTCCAGAACTTCAGCCCGCTGAGAGCTTATGGCCTTTAACCAACGAAGCGATCGCGCGCTCAAGCTTATGACAATTTCGATGCCCTAGAAGAGGTCACATCCCACCGTTGTCGTCTTTTAATAGAACGCCCCGAACAAGTGCGTCGGGTTACGGCTTTTCACTGGTGGTGTGATGCTGTCGTTGCCTAATTTATAGTAATTAACCGGATTTGATATCACTAGCACTCTGAGCCGCTATCCTATGAGAAGTAACTCATTATCCTCATTCCGTGCGTTTGTCTCATCCCATCTCATTTAACAGACAATTGGCCCTCTTGGCCACCATGCACCAGAAAGAGCAGGTGATAGCCCCAATTTTACAAAGGGAATTGGGGTTAAAGCTCTCTGTCCCCCCCCACTTTAACTCAGATCGCTTTGGCACATTTACGCGGGATATTCCCCGGCCTGGGGAGCAGTTGGAAACAGCCCGCCTCAAAGCTCAGGCTATTTTGGAGGAAAGGGAGGAAAAGATCGCCTTGGCCAGTGAAGGGAGTTTTGGGCCGCATCCCTCCCTTCCCTGGTTAGCTTGCGATCGCGAATTAGTTTTACTCCTCGATCATCGTCATCAGTTAGAATTAGTGGGACAGGCCATTTCGACAAATACCAATTATGGGCAACAGCGTGTCACCACTTTGGACGAAGCCCACACTTTTGCAGAAAAAAGCGGCTTTCCTGAGCATGGACTGGTAGTGCGGCCTGATCGAGATCAACATGATCCCCTTTGGAAAGGAATTACTGATGCAGAGCAGTTGCAAGACTGCGTGCAAACCTTACTCCAACAACAGGGAAATGCGTGGTTAGAAACCGATATGCGGGCTATGTATAACCCAACCCGGATGCAAGTGATCCGCGAAGCCACTCAAGATTTAGTCCGCAAAATCCGGCAAACTTGCCCCCATTGTCATTGGCCGGGTTTTGATGTGGTGGGGCGTAATCCGGGTTTACCCTGTGCTTGGTGTGGCCAGCCTACTTTGGGCATTTTACAGCAGATTTATCGCTGTCAGAGTTGTTCCCATGAGGTGATTGAGAAATATCCCGACGGACGGGAAACTAATGATCCGAGTCAATGTCCTTACTGTAATCCGTGATGGGATCATGGATAATTAAGTTTCTTGCCCTTTGATATAGATTAACCCAGACCAGAGGGTTAGGGCTAGGGCTAACCAGAATAGAATCAGGGTGGGTGGTTGCCAGGTGGGGGAGAGAGGGGCAATTAAAAGCGCGATCGCGCCAATCTGTGTCACCGTCTTCGCCTTTCCCCAGAGATTCGCCCCAATAATTTTGGGTTGATTCACACGCCAGCCTGCAATAGCAACTTCTCGGCCAATCCACAAAAACACCGCCCAAGCAGGAATCACCCCCCACGCTAAAATTGACAAAAGCGGGGCTAAAACCAATAACTTATCCACCAAGGGATCAAGAAACTTGCCTAAATCGGTAATTTGGTCTAATTTACGGGCCAAAAACCCATCGAGCCAATCGGTCCCCGCCACCAAGGCAAAAATCCCCAAAGCCCACCAACGAGACTGCTCTGTCGGTTGATCCAATAAATAGAGCAAAAAGGGAACACCAATTAAACGAGACACTGTAATCGAATTGGGCAAATTAAGCATCAGTTGGGCAGCAAAACACAGTTAATTAATGGTCAAAATTGTATCTTGTCTGGTGATCATTGCCTACAGGAATCCAGTCATTCATCCACGGGTTTTAAACCCGTGGATGAATGACTTATTACTCACTTCTCACTATCTCACTTCTCTTTCCTCACTCCTTCTCCCCCATCTCCCCTTTTTGACCACCCACCCTAAAGATAGGGTAAAATTGGTGTAGCGTAGAGTTTCTCCCCAGTTTTATGATACGAGGATGGCGGCATAGTCTTCTGGTAGTCCTATTACTCTTAACCGTGGTATTATCGGCTTGTAGTGCGGCGACTCCTCCCGTTAGCTATGCACCTGGGGGGGAATTGGTGAAAAAAGCGATCGCGCTACAACTCGAACAATCCCAACAACAGTTAAGCGAACAACTCCAAGGGAGTCATCCGGCACTTAACATTACCAATATTGCCGTCAAAACCATAGACCCCCTCTATTTTGCCCAACTCCCCACCTACCATTTAAAGGGAACATATAAACTCGAAATCGAGTTACCCAACCAAAATGTCACTCAAGAGAAAAACGAGTTTGATATTTACTTACAACGGCAAAAAGAAGGAAAAACTTGGCGTTGGTTAAAACGAGAAGTCACAGACACCGAAAAACCGCCTATTTGGAGAACGTATTTAGTGCGCTAAACCCTTGGATAAAAACCCAAAGATTTAAGTCATCACTGCAATAGTCAACATAATTTTAGTAAACCAAAAACTAAGAATCAACAATACCGCCACCGCAAGCGGGGAAAACCTTAAAGGAATTTGTGATATCTTATTACAGCCAATATGTAACATTAAAATCGTGTAAGTTAAACTAATAATCGCCAACATTAAAATAATTTCAATATTACCCACTCCTAAAAAAGTAGAAAGGATAATAAACGCTGCTGGAACAATTAACGCGATTCCTGCAACCAAAACATCTCGGTCTAAATTTCCTTCCCCTTTAAACAGTAATCTCACCGCAGCACTAGCTACAATAAAACTTAAAAACGTAATCACCGCAGTAATAAAAATCGAAAAATTATTAATTCTTCCGGCTGACGCCAATTGAGCGTACATATTCAAGACGCTTTGTTTATAGCTCAAAAAAACGGCGATAACATAAATTCCCCCTAAAATGCAGCCCATTTTTAAAGCCGCTTTTCGGTTAATTTTTTGATTAAATTCCTCTAACCCAAACGGATTAAGAAAACAAAGTTTTAATCCTTCCAAAAATAACTCCATATCCAACTCTTTTTGTCTGGGCCGAGGTTGGGGAGGTTTCGGTTGCGAAGGGGGGACAGAATCAACGGTTTCGGGGGGTTTCTGTCGCCGTTCTGGAGGGGGTTTGGCTTCAGAATTAGGGGGATCTGTAGGATAATGGGAGGGGGAGTTGTGAATGAAAAAATTTTCTTGCCAAAAAAATAAGTCTCCCGTGTCCTCTGCTTGGGCCGAGACTTGTACAGTGTCAATGAAAGGACAATCTAAATTTGCGATCGCACGTTTTAACCAAGATACCGCACTCCCCTGATTAAACGGAGTTGCAGCCCTTAAAGTAAGATTTAATTGAGTCGAGGTAATAGTCGCCGTTGCCTGAATCCCCTTGGGATTGAGAGACCGATTAATCAAAGACGCAATGGCCGCCGCATCGCCATCCTTAGCCCGTTTCAGCAACGTTGATGATTGTCGCGCCATAATCTATCCTCGTCATAGAATATTCTACCTTGTACGCTACAACTACAACCTTAGCTAATTTCTGAAAATTTAGCTTTTTTTGCGATTTCCCCCCAATGAAGACAAAACCCGACCCCCCGAAACCGGGTTTCTGTAGAGAATAATGAAACTCAACACCCAATGAAAACAAGAAACCCGGTTTCTCACCCTATCAAAAACTAATCCTCCCAAGACGGGACATCCACCCAACATCCCTTCTCATGGGACTCGTGAGTTAAATCCATTAACAATTGCGAATAGACCCCCTCTCGCAACGACGGGGCCTTCTCCATTCCCGAATCAATACAATAGACCCAATGATCCACCACCCGCACAAAAGGGGCCAAACGGCCATCATCAAACACCTGGGGAAACTGTAACCGCTTCGGCACTTCTAACACTTGTAACGGTTCACCTGCGGAGGCAAAATAGGGGACAAACCCATGTACATAGTCCTTCAGATTATCACTGCCTAACACCAAAGTCCCCCGATCGCCATACACCTCCAACCAATGGCCGCGGCCCGCATACGTCACCGAAGATAAAGCCAATTGTACCGGAGTTCCATCCGTTAACTCCATCATAACTAACCCCGTATCATCCGCATCCACAGGCTTTAACTGCCCCCCCTCCTTGGGATCAGGTCGTTGGGGAATAGCACAATTGAGATAACCACATAACCGTCTCACCTCACCGAATAACCAGCGAATATAATCAAACGCATGGGACCCAATCGCCCCTAATGCTCCTCCCCCCTTCTCCTTCTGAGCATACCAATTCCAAGCGCGATCCGGGTTAGCCCGACTCACCACCAACCAATCAATCTTCACCAAGCGAATTTTCCCCACTTCCGAAAGCATCTCCGCAAACCGTAACCATTCTGGCACAAAGCGAAACTCAAAATCCGCCACCGCCATCAACCCCTTTTCTCGCGCTAGGGTATATAACTCTTGCGTCTCCTCAGCCTTCAACGTCATCGGCTTTTCCAGTAACAAATGTTTGCCCCCATTTAACACCCGTTTTCCCATCTCATAATGAAGAAACGGGGGAGTGGCCACCGTCACCGCATCCACCTCCGGCAGGGCTAAAATTGCCTCTAAATCGTCCATTGCGTGGGGGATATTGTAATCTTGGGCAATTTGTTGAGCTTTATCTAAATTGCGATTCCAAACCGCCACCACATCAGTGCGATGATGATGTTGTAATCCGGGGATGTGGATTTTCTGACCAAATCCTGTGCCAACCACAGCAACCCCAATGGTTTTTTCACTCATAGGTCCTTTCCTTGCGCGTTTGCGTAGCGTCTCCGGGGGAGAATTGTCATCGTACATTATCTCCCAAAGGTGAGTCCAGCACCAAATCCGCGATCTACTATAGAGTTAACCGCTCGTTGAAAGTCCGTCTGAAAAACAGCGATATCCAAAAAGGGGAAAGTGGCGGCTACCGAGTCATTTACCTCGACACAGCCACCTTAGAAAACGTTTTGGCCCAGTATGACCCACCCATCAACCCCTGAATTGCCCCATTTCCAGACAACTCCCAGAAATTAAATTACCAAACACGAATACTTAACTCCCCATAGTGACCCAATACCTGATAAATTTACCCAGTATCGGTAATAACAGATAAAGAAGGCAGTATGAAAGTTTTGGTCATTGGTGGAGATGGATATTGTGGATGGGCAACCGCACTCCACCTATCCAACCAAGGTCATGAAGTCGGCATCCTCGATAACATGGTGCGTCGGCATTGGGATACGAAACTTGGAGTCGATACCCTTACCCCCATCACTCCCATTCAAAAACGGCTACAACGTTGGCACGATCTTACAGGCAAGCACATCGACCTGTATGTTGGCGATATTACGGACTACAGTTTTTTAAGTCAAACCCTACGCCAGTTTGAACCAGAGTCTGTGGTTCACTTCGGAGAACAACGGTCTGCTCCCTATTCTATGATTGACCGGGAACACGCCGTATTTACTCAGGTGAATAATGTAGTGGGGACCTTAAATATCCTCTACGCAATGAAAGAGGACTTCCCCGACTGTCACTTGGTTAAGTTGGGAACAATGGGAGAATACGGGACTCCCAACATTGATATTGAAGAAGGTTATATCGAAATCGAACACAATGGTCGTAAAGACCTTCTCCCCTATCCTAAACAACCCGGTAGTTTCTACCACTTATCCAAGGTTCACGATAGCCACAATATCCATTTTGCCTGCAAAATTTGGGGACTGCGAGCCACGGACTTAAACCAAGGGGTGGTGTATGGAGTCCTCACCGAAGAAACAGGCATGGATGAGATGTTGATCAACCGTCTCGACTATGATGGAGTATTCGGAACCGCATTAAACCGTTTCTGTATTCAAGCCGCAGTAGGACATCCTCTCACGGTGTACGGAAAAGGAGGCCAAACTCGCGCTTTCCTCGATATTCGGGACACGGTGCGCTGTGTGGATTTAGCGGTGCGTAATCCGGCGGATGCTGGACAATTCCGGGTCTTTAACCAGTTTACTGAACAGTTTAGCGTTGGGGATTTAGCCCTGAAAGTGAAACAAGCGGGTATTACGTTAGGGATGGATGTGGAGATTAAAAACCTCGACAACCCCCGCGTAGAAGCCGAAGATCATTATTTCAACGCTAAGAATACCAAGTTACTCGATTTAGGGTTACAACCCCATTATCTGTCCGATTCCTTGTTAGATTCCCTGTTAAACTTCGCCCAGAAGTACAAAAACCGGGTCGATCAAAAACAAATTTTACCCAAGGTGTCTTGGCATCGGAAGTAAGTCCCCTAAAGGGGTAGAGTGTGATTTCACCTAAAAAATCACACTCTCCTATTTTTCTGTTTTTGCTGGAAAAAAGAGAAAATCGACCCATCAATTGCTTTGCAGAAGGGGCCGGGATATTGTTGGGAGGAGTAATTACGGCTATTGGGATTCACGGACTGTGTACGAAGCCGTAAGCTGTATGAGGGTTAATCGTTCAAATCAGTCAGAGAATAAGAATTTGAGATGAGAATTGCTTTATTTACCGAAACCTTTTTACCGAAAGTTGATGGCATTGTCACCCGCTTACGCCATACGGTGGATCATTTACAACGGAATGGCGATGAGGTGTTGGTGGTTTGTCCCGATGGAGGGTTAAAGGAACATAAGGGTGCAAAGGTTTATGGACTTCCGGCTTTACCTTTGCCGATGTACCCGGAGTTAAAAATGGCTTTTCCCCGGCCTGCCATTCGCAAAAAACTAGAGAATTTTAAACCGGATTTAATCCATGTGGTGAATCCGGCGATTTTGGGGTTGGCGGGGATTTATTACGCTAAAATGCTTAATCTGCCCTTGGTGGCTTCTTATCATACCCATCTGCCTCAATATTTACATCATTATGGGTTTGGGGCATTAGAGGGGTTTTTGTGGGAATTATTGAAAGCGGGGCATAATCAAGCCCAGTTGAATTTATGCACTTCAACGGCCATGGTAAAGGAATTGAGCAGTCATGGCATTGAACGGGTTGATCTCTGGCAACGGGGGGTGGATACGGAGATGTTTCAGCCTCATTTGGTGTCGGCTAAAATGCGCGATCGCTTGTCCCAAGGCCACCCCGATGCCCCCTTATTATTGTATGTGGGTCGCGTCTCCCCCGAAAAGGAAATTGAACGCATTAAACCCATCCTCGAAGCCATTCCAGGAGCCAGGTTAGCCATTGTAGGGGATGGACCCCACCGGGCCACCTTAAAACAACATTTTCAAGACACTCCCACTAATTTTGTGGGTTACTTACAAGGGATGGAACTGGCCTCCGCCTTTGCCTCAGCCGATGCCTTTGTCTTCCCCTCCCAAACCGAAACCTTAGGACTGGTGGTATTAGAAGCCATGGCCGCCGGATGTCCCGTGGTTGCCGCCAATTCCGGCGGTATCCCTGATATTGTCACCGATGGGGTGAATGGTTATTTATTTGAACCCAACACCGCTAACGGGGCCATAGAAGCCACTCGTCGCCTATTAGCCGCCCAAGAGGAACGGGAAACCCTGCGGGCCAATGCCCGTAAAGAGGCGGAACGTTGGGGATGGGCAGCGGCCACCCAACAACTGCAAGACTATTATCAGAAAGTATTGGTGAAGTCTTCTTTGTCTCTGGTTGCTTAATGAAGTAGCCTCTACTTTGCTTGGCAACAGAAACTTTTTGCCCGTTGGCACGAAACGAAAGGTTGATTCTTAGAATAAAGGAGGATCATTAACCCCTCACCCAAGTCCCCAACCGTCATTTATTTGAGGATACCCTAGAAGCACAATGGCAACAGTGTCAGCAAACCCAAACCGCCCTCGCCCTTTTATGTGTCGATATTGATTATTTTCGGGTGTTTAATGATGAGTATGGTCATTTAGTCGGAGATGATTGTCTGCGAGAAATTGCCAATCTCATTGTTGATTGTGCAAAAATGATGTCGGGTTGGGTCGCCCGCTATGAGAGCGATCAATTTATGATTATCCTCTCAGACACCCATCTTCCCTATCTCCCCCATCTTCCCCATCTCCGCCATCTTCCCTATCTCCCCCAACTCCCGACTAGAAAACAGGTTCAACTCTCAACTATCCACTTCCCCGACTCCTCAACAAATCTAAAATAATCCGGAGAGACGTAGAAAACCCAGAAAAACAGAAATAAGGACTGGGGAATTTACTGCATAGAGGATAAGGAACAGTGTCTTACTCACGGATTGGACGATTGCTTAATCATCGTTACAAAATTAGTCAAGTGTTAAGTGCTGGTGCATTTGGGCGAACTTATATTGTCCACGACACCAGTCAACCGGGACGACCCCGCTACGCCGTTAAGTGTTATCAGTCAAATCAAGATTATCCCAATCTCCTCAAGACCAGTCGGCGTGTTTTCGTCACGGAAGCTGAAACCCTCAAAAAACTGGGCAATCACCCGCAAATTCCGCGTTTTATTGATTGCTTTGAAGGAAATGGGAGCTTTTATCTGGTTCAAGAATTAATTGAAGGCCAACCCCTCAGTGCCGAGTTAGCTTGGTTGTCCTGTAGTTCACCCCAAGAACGAGAAGCGCAGGTGATCTTTCTCTTGCGGGATGTCTTGGAAGCGTTGGACTTTATCCACGCCCAAGGGGTCATTCATTGCGATGTGAAGCCTAATAACATCATCCGACGCAGCAAGGATGGGAAGTTGGTTTTAATTGATTTTGGGGCTTCTCAACCTGTTCGCCCCCCTAGAAGTAAGAAAAAGATTATCAGTACCTTACCCACCCAGTCCACAGTGGCGGTGAGTCCGTCGGGGTATTTGGCCGCAGAACAGTTAATCGGGGTTCCCTATCCCTGTAGTGATATCTATGCTTTAGGGATCATTGCCATTCAAATGTTAACCGGGTTAGACCCGGCGAAATTGCAACTGAATTTAGAAACCAGTGAGGTGAACTGGCAGGATTATTTAACGGCCAAGGAGGTTCCGAATTATAGTGAGGAACTGATCACCGTTATTACTAAGATGGTTCGGTATGACTATAAAGAACGGTATCAGTCGGCCCGGGAAGTGTTGGCGATTTTGAAACCGTTGATTCAAAAGGCCCGTAATATTGTGATGGAGTCCTCCCAGCGTCCCCTTGAAGCGGTTACAGAGCAGGGAACACCGGAGGTGGCGACGTTGTTTGTGGCGGATGGTAAGAGTGAGTTTGAAGATTGGAACGAAATTACCGAAGAATATCAAGCTCTGTTAGAGGAAGCCACTGCTAACGTTACGCCAGAGAAGCCGGAGTCGTCTTTAGAGAAGCGGCGGACTCATTCGGAGTTAAAGCCCTCGATGATTGGTTTATTAGCCAAAATGGGGATTGTGGTGGCGATTCTCAATGCTTTTGCCATTGCCTTGGGGATTTATACGTTAATGGATAGTCGGGCGACTGAACCGGGGGAACGGCGGTTAGCGGAGGCGCAGAAAGCGTTTCATGAGGGGGAAATTGAGGATGCGATCGCCATTGCCCAATCCATCCCCATTGATAGTCCGGTCTATCCCTATTCCCAAACCGCTATTGCGGAATGGCAAAATGATTGGTCTAAAGCCTCTCTCCATTACCAAGCGGCAGAAAACGCCTTTAACCAAGAAGACTGGCAAACGGTCTTGACGGAGGCCGGAAAAGTCCCTCAAATTGCCCATTGGCAAGAGAAACTCCGTCCCCTCCTCCAGAAAGCCCAGATCAAAGCTGAGGCCGAAGCCCGAACCCTCCTCCAAGAAGCCTTTGATCAGGCCGCCCAGAAAAACTTTACCCAGGCCCTGGCCAAACTTCAGCAAATTTCCCCGGAAACGGAAATTGGGGCAAAAATCGCCCCGAAACTGGAAGAATACAGCCAAAAACAGCGTATTCGGGCCATGGCCTTACTCCAACAAGCCTATAACCATGCCCAAGATCGGGAATTTAAGGAGGCCATCACCGTCCTCGAACAAATTCCCCCCAATACTCCCGCCGGGAATATTGCCCAGGAAAAACTGACCGAATATGCCCAGAAACAGAAAGTGCGCGATCGCGCCGCCTCCTCCCAGAGAAGTCAGGTTTTAGGCAAAAACGCCAACCCCCCCCAACCCCTCAGCCAACTCAACCCCGGCATTCACCTGCAAGAGGTCCCCAGCTTAGACCAGGCGGCCTGGGGATAACTAGGTTAAGTTAGAGAAAACATCATCTTGGAACTCTAAAGGGATTTCCAACATCTTATACAGTTAAACCTACAAAAAACACCAATTCACAACATCGGAGTTAAAAAACAATGGGTCTTCGCACACTATCCACTTTAAGCGCGTTACCAGCCTTAATCGGGCTAAATTTGTTCCTTCGGGCAACCGTCACCCAAGCGATTCCCAGTTATCAAATTAGCGTCAACTTCCCCCAACCCTCCTCTGGGGGGTCCAACGTCAGTCGCACCTCCGGAGGGGCCTCCCGGGCCGGAGATTCCTGTGTCGTCGAAGGAGAAGAAGTCACCCCTCTCACCGTCCTCATGCCCCAAGATAACATCGGCACAACCCTTGCTCCCGACCCCTCCCTCTACGTTTACGTTCCCCAAACCAAAGCCACCGAACTCACCGCCGAAATTGTCATCTTAAAAGAAGGAGAAGAAACCGCAAGTCGTTTCCCCTTTAACCTAGAAGAAGTCTATGTGGCCGAAGCCCTTCCCGTCCCCGATAGTCTCAACCAAGGCGGCCAAATTGTGCGCTATGAATTAGACGGGGCGGACTTAGAAGTGGGAGAAACCTACCAATGGACTCTCGCCATCGTTTGTAACCCCGATGACCGCAGTAAAGATGAAGTCGTCAAAGGTCAATTTGAACGCCTTGAACCCGCCAACCTGTCCCTCGTTGCTAACCCCTCGGAACTCGACCCCTCCTTACTGGCCGAAAAAGCCAACGAATACGCCCAGAACCGACTGTGGAATGAAACCCTAGAATATACGGCGCAATTGCGACAATATCAACCCAATGAATGGGAAAACTTACTGCAATCGGTGGATTTAGAGCATTTAGCCGATATTCCTTTTGCTCAATAAGCTAAAATACCTCTAGACAGACAATCCCGAAATCGGGAATTTTCTCAACTAACCTTGTCTTTAAAAGCCCCTTCCTGAGCAATCATTGTTCCACTGTTTTCACCATGACCCAATGACTGGGATCGGAAGGGGTTCACTCATTGAGGGATAAATATGAATTGGGAGCAGTGGAAAACAGGACTATGGCAATGGCGAGGGGTCTGGATTACCGCCCCCACCGTAACCTTAATTGTGATTTTATTACGCTGGGCCGGACTCTTACAGGCATTAGAATGGTCAGCCTATGACCAATTTTTGCGCTTGCGTCCTGCCGCAGAAACTGACTCTCGCATTGCCATTGTCGGCATTACCGAGGACGACTATCGGCAATTAGAACAGGTCATTTTACCCGATCAAATTTATGCCGATTTAATCCGTAAATTAAACGCCCAAGACCCCTTAGTCATTGGCTTAGACATTTACCGAGACCAACCCGTAAATCCCGGTCATCAGGAATTAGTCGAGGTCTTTGAAACTACCCCTAACCTGATTGGCATTGAAAAAGTGATCGGCGATCGCGCCCGAGAAACCGTCGGGCCCCCTCCCGTCTTAGCCGAAAAAGGCCAAATCGCCTCCAACGACGTAATCCGAGATGCCGATAACAAAGTCCGTCGCGGCCTCATCGGTGTCTTTCGCGGCGAAAACGGCGAAGAATTCTTTCCCAGTTTTGCCTTTTACCTAGCCGCCTCCTACCTCCAATCCCAAGACATTGGCATTAACCTCCTCGAAAGCGAAGACCCCAACTCCAACTGGTGGGAATACGCCCTCGGCGAGACCGTCATCCCCCGTTTTCGCGCCCACGACGGGGGCTATATTCGCGCCGAAGATGGCAGTTATCAAGTCCTCCTCAACTACCGAGGAGGGGCTAATTTATTTGAAATGGTCTCCCTCATGGATGTCCTCGACAACAACATCCCCGACGACTGGGCCACAGACCGCATTATCTTAATCGGGGCCGTCGGTGAAAGTTCCAATGACTTCTTCTTCACCCCCTACAGCAGCGGCCTCCTCTCCCTCCCCGAATTAATGGCCGGGGTGGAAGTTCACGCCAATTTAACCAGTCAACTCCTGAGTGCGGTTCTCAATGACCGTCCCTTTATTCGCACCCTCCCCGAAGCCGTAGAATGGTTATGGATTTTCTTCTGGGCCGGAGTGGGGTCCACCGTCGCTTGGACTATGCGCCATTCCGGGAGTACCCAAAACCAGTTAGTCAAACAAATCGGGGGTTTAGCCTTTGCTGGAATTTGTCTCTGGGGGAGTGCTTATATAGGTTTAGTCTATAGTTGGTGGATTCCCGTTATCCCTTCCTTTGTCGCCTTAATCTTATCCACAGGGAGTATTACCGCCTATATTGCCCGCACTGCCGGAGATATTCGCAAAACCTTTGGCCGCTATCTCACCGATGAAGTGGTCTCTACCCTCCTGGAAAATCCGGAAGGGTTAAAAATGGGGGGAGAACGTCGCAAAATCACTATTTTCACCTCCGACTTACGGGGGTTTACCGCTTTATCAGAACGTCTTTCCCCGGAAGAAGTGGTCAAAATCCTCAATTTTTATTTAGGTTATATGGCCGACACCATCACCACCTATCAAGGCACAATTGACGAGTTTATGGGGGATGGGATTTTAGTGTTATTTGGGGCCCCAGTCCCTAGGGAAGATGATTCCAGACGGGCCATTGCTTGCGCGATCGCTATGCAGCAAGCCATGAAAACTGTTAATGTCCAAATGCGAGAATGGGGACTCCCTGACCTAGAAATGGGCATTGGGATTAATACCGGGGAAGTCGTTGTGGGCAATATTGGCTCAGAAAAACGCACCAAATACGGCATTGTCGGGTCTCAAGTTAACCTGACCTATCGCATTGAATCCTACACCACAGGCGGCCAAATTTTAGTGGCAGAAAATACCCTGAAGGAAGCGGGGCCAGATATTAAAATCAATGGGGAAAAGGAAGTCATGCCCAAAGGGGTTAAAGAACCCATCACGATTTATGATATCGGGGGCATTGGGGGAGAATATAATCTCTTTTTAGAGAAAGAAGAAGAAGTCTTTTTACCCCTCAAAGAACCGCTTTTCCTGCGTTATACGGTTCTCGATGGAAAACATATTAGTAAAGACACCCTCCCCGGCCAACTGCTGCAACTCTCCGAGAAAGGGGCTTATATTACCCTCAAAGGAGGGGAACAAGAGAATGGTAAATCCCCAACCGTGACTGAGGATAACCCCCCTCCTGAGAAACCCGAACCTCTGAAAAATATTAAATTAGTTTTTGTTAATTTGGGGGATACTCCTGAACTGCAAGAAGACCTCTATGCTAAAGTGCTAGAGAAGGAAAGTCAGGAGGACGGAGGGTTTTACATTCAGTTCACCTCAAAGCCACCGCGCATTAATGAGAAATTACAACAACTCTATGACAATCTAAAACAGTAATTAGAACATTTTACAACTTTAAAATGGGTATGAGGTTATTATTTTTAGGGTCGGGTTCAGCTTTTACAGTGGGGGCGGATAATTATCAATCTAACCTATTGTTAACGAATGATGCTGGAGAAAATTTATTAATTGATTGTGGTTCAGATATCCGGTTTTCTTTATACGATCAAGGGTTATCTTATCACGATATTCACCATATTTATATTAGTCATCTCCATGCTGATCATGTGGGGGGAATGGAATATATTGGCTTAACGACGTTATTTGATCCCCAATGTAAAAAACCGAATTTATATGTGAGTAAAGATGTTGCCCATGAATTATGGGATAGAAGTTTAGCCGGGGGAATGCAGTCCATTGGTAATGATTTAGCGGATTTAAATACGTTTTTTACTGTGTTTAAAATTAATCGCCAAGCGGGGTTTAGTTGGAGTGGAATTCAGTTTAAGTTAGTGCGAGTGATTCATATTCATAATGGTTATTATTTAATGCCGAGTTATGGGTTATTTTTCGAGATTCATGATCAGAAGATTTTTTTAACAACGGATACTCAGTTAAGATTGGAGGAAAATGGGCAGTTTTATGAAGAAGCGGACATTATTTTTCATGACTGCGAAACGTCCAAGTTTCCGAGTCCGGTTCATGTTCATTATCAAGAGTTAGCTAAACTTCCTGAGCATTTAAAGGGTAAAATGTGGTTGTATGGTTATCAACCAGGAGAGTTGCCGAATGCTAAGAAAGATGGGTTTTTTGGGTTTGTTAAACGAGGACAGGTTTTTGAATTTACTTAATTCTAACGATTGTTAATTGGTTAAGTAATAACTGTTAATTGTTAAGGGGCTACACTTCACCCAACCTCCTCTTAACTTAATCCTCAACTGGTAACAGTTACTAATTACTAATTACTGATTACTGGGAATCAATTCCTAGGAACAGTTAACCAATGACTAAAAAAATGCTATAATGGTGGTTTTAGTGACAGTCGAAGCGACAAGCCAGATTGAGAAGATCATCTGGTTTGCTGTGCTATTTTTGATTCTTCTTGCTGCTGTTGCTGTCTCTGAAAGTCATCCTATTCAATGATCCATGTGGCTGAATTTAATACAAAACCTCTTAACGATTTTCGATGAACGTTTCACCCAACTGGTAGATTTTTTATTTGCAATTCTCTTTTTTAAGATTGCTGGATTTCCCTTTATTATTCTTTGGATTATTGTGGGGGGAGTCTTTTTTACCCTTAGAACCAATATTGTCAATAAAGGGGGATTAACTCACGCCATTGATATTGCACGGGGGAAATACGACGAGGCCGACGAAGAAGGGGAAGTGTCATCCTTTCAAGCCTTAGCCACTGCGTTATCGGCGACAGTAGGGTTAGGGAGTATTGCGGGGGTTGCGATCGCAATTTCCATTGGCGGTCCAGGGGCATCCCTGTGGATGACTTGTGCCGGACTGTTGGCCATGAACGTCAAATTCGTAGAATGTACCCTCGGCCAAAAATACCGACTCCGAAACCCCGACGGTACAATGTCCGGCGGTCCCATGCGCTACATCTCCCAAGGGCTGGCCGAAAAAGGACAAGAAACCCTCGGAAAAGTTTGTGCTGCCGTCTTCGCCGTCTTTTGCGTGTTTGGGACTTGGGGAGCCTGTGGAATGTTCCAGGCCAGTCAATCCTATCAGGCCGTCGAGCAAGTCATCCCGGTATTATCCGGTTGGATGTATGGCTTAATGTTAGTCGCCCTAGTTGCCTTAGTTATTTTAGGGGGCATTGAGCGCATTGGCCAAGTTACAGGTTGGATCGTACCAATTATGTGCGGAGTTTATGTCCTGACTGCCCTATTGATCATCTTGCTGAAACTCGATCAACTCATTCCGGCCTTACAAACCATTATTAGTGATGCCTTCACCCTGAAAGCCGGGGCTGGAGGGTTACTCGGAACAGTAGTGCAGGGATTTCGCCGGGGGGCGTTTTCCTGCGAAATGGGCTTAGGTTCAGCCGCGATCGCTCATTCTGCCTCTCGACAAACCGAACCCGTGCGAGAAGGCTTTATAGCCAGCTTAGAACCCGCGATCGCCACCGGATTTGTCTGTAATATCACCGCCCTAGTCATCGTCATTACCGAAGCCTACCAAGTCCCCGAATACGCCGACTTTGGCGGAGCGCAACTCACCAGCGCGGCCTTTGGTAGCGTCATCGGTTGGTTTCCCAACGTCTTAGCCATTGCGGCAGTCTTTTTCGCCTTCTCCACGATGATTTCCTGGGGATATTACGGGGAACGCTGCTGGGACTATCTCTTTGGCCAAGAGACCATCGTGATCTATAAAGTCCTACTCCTAGGGT
Organism: Spirulina sp. CS-785/01; assembly: GCF_028330525.1. GTDB lineage: Bacteria > Cyanobacteriota > Cyanobacteriia > Cyanobacteriales > Spirulinaceae > JAQMSD01. The sequence continues at coordinate 11,917 of NZ_JAQMSD010000345.1, read as the reverse complement.
TTATCTTTCTGGGAACAATCACCAATCCCCAATCCGCCATTAAATTTAGTGATGCCATGTTACTTTCCATGTCCTTCCCCAATATCTTGGGGTTATACCTCCTAAGCGGCAATCTCAAAGCCGAATTAAAGGACTACATCCACCGACTCCGCACCGGAGAAATTGCCCCTGTAGAATCCGTAGAGTCCGTATCCTAGGCAATTTCTCCCCATCACACTGGAATACAGGTAGAATCACCCCCTAGGGTGAGATCAATCACATCAAGTCCCAATCGCTGAAACCCTGTCATATCAAACTTTTTCATCTATATTTCTCCCCCAGTTTATAAAAACTTCATACTGGGTAGAGTTCTTGTAAAAGTTTCATCAAGAATCCTATTTCCCTCTACCCCTTTTTAGGTTTTTCGTAGAGAATATAAACATAGGACAGAAGAAATCAGTATTCAGTAAATCTTACACAAGAGCTTAGGAGATAATATTATGTCACTCTCAATCAAAAAAGTATTACTCGGAACCGCACTCACTGCCGGATTAGTTGCCACTGGTGCAGCAGAGGCATTAGCAGTGGACATCACCTCCACCATCACCGCCGATAACTTCTACGGACTATACACCGGGAATGAAGATGGCAGCGTCTTAGACTTGATCGGTCGGAACGAAATGGGAGATAGTGGCAACCCCGGACAATATAACTGGTCTGAAGCAGAAACTTGGAATTTCCAAGCCAGTCGAGATGACTATCTCTATGTGGTCACTTGGGATGATCAGAATGTTGCCGAATCTTGGATTAGTGAATTTGATATCGGTGACGATACCGTGTTAACCGGGGCAGATGACTGGGAATTCATCACAGGTGGATTACATACCTACGACAGTGCCAACGAACTGCCCGGTGACTCTGAGTTAAACAGTTTCATCAGCCAAGGCGGTTGGGCCGATACAATCAAAAGTGCCGATCATGGTGATAATCCTTGGGGAGTCATTGAGGGAATTTCTACAGAGGCAGACTGGTTACAAACCGCGTCTCATGAAGAAGGCAAATACACTATTTTCCGCACCCAAGTGAAAGATGTTACTGTGCCTGAACCCGCTTCTCTCTTAGGGTTACTCGGTGTGGGGGCTTTAGGAACTTCCCTCCTGAAACGGAAAGCAGAGTCCTAGGAGATTAGCTCAGACAGGAGAGCAAGACCGCAGCAAATCGTTGATCTAGATTTCTCTCCGTTGACATAGCATCACAAGGAGGTAGGACAAGTCCTACCTCTTTTTGCATTAAAACCTAACATAGGGCTTGCCGAAAAAGCCCAACATCCTCAAGCCTTGGGTTGAAACCCAAGGCTAAGAGCTTAAACCCGTTCAAAACGGGTTAGGACTCTAGCTGTGATACTATTAGAGGTGAATTGACGCTCCCATCGCGCTCAAGTACAGATCAGCTTACTTGTGAGCTTACTTGTAAGGCAAATTTCCCCCTGCCTTTTAAACCTTCTGCCCTCTGCCTTCTAAACCCTCTGCCCTCTGCCTTCTGCCTTCTAAACCCTCTGCCTTTTAATGTTGAAACCTCTGCAACGCCATCGCTTCTATTACGGGTTAATTCCTCTTTTAGCGGGAGTTACTATGGGGTTAACGCCGGCCCCGGTGAATGCCTTTCCCCTCGCTTGGGTGGCCTTAATTCCTTTGTGGCGGTGGGGGCAACTGGGGTCTTGGCGACAGGCTGCGTGGTATGGCTTACTGTGGGGGGTGGGGTATCATGGGTTAGCCTTGGCTTGGATTACGGGCATTCACCCGATGACTTGGTTGGGGGTGTCTTGGTGGAATAGTATTGCGATCGCAATTTTTGCCTGGAGTTTCATCACCCTCTGGGGGGCCGCCCTCGTTGCCCTCTGGGCCCTCTTATTCAACCAACTCCAACCCACCCACAATAAAACCCTCAGTGGCAGTTTGTGGCGCGTTTTACTAGGGACAACCCTCTGGTGTGGGTTAGAAGTCATCTGGCGAGCAACGCCCCTCTGGTGGTCGTCTCTGGCTTATACCCAAAGTCCCCATAACTTACTCATCCTACACCTAGGGCAACTCTCCGGCACAACCGCCGTCACCGCAGCCCTAGTCTGCGTCAACGGCCTCCTAGCAGAAGCTCTCGCCTCCCGTCACCGCCAAACCCTCTTAACTCTCGCTCTCAGTAGTTGTCTCCTGTTTCATGGTTTCGGGTGGACTCTGTACCGTCAACCCCTAGCCCAAGATAACCCCATTCGGGTGGGCATTATACAAGGGAATATTGCCAATGATATTAAATTATCCGCCACAGGTTGGCGAAAAGCCCTCACCGGATACACCGATGGATATTTGCAATTAGTCGAACAAGGGGCCGAAGTCGTCTTAACCCCAGAAACCGCGTTACCTTTCTATTGGGAGGATATCACCCGTCAACAACAATCCTTTTATCAAACGGTGAAACAACAAGGGATTCCCGCTTGGTTAGGGGCCTATGGGAAAGTTGGCCAGAATTATACCAATAGTCTCTTTACCCTAACAGGAGACGGGGAAACCCTGAGTCAATACGATAAAGTAAAACTCGTTCCCCTTGGGGAGTATATCCCCTTACAAAACCTCTTAGGCTCATTCATTGATCGGCTTTCTCCCCTCGATGCTCATTTAATCCCCGGCCAACCCAGTCAAGTCTTTGATACTCCCTTTGGTCGTGCCATTGTCGGCATTTGTTACGAGTCGGCCTTCGATTACCATTTTCAACGACAAACCCGACGGGGAGGGGAATTTATCCTCACGGCTTCTAATAATGCCCACTATAGCGAAACCATGCCCGCCCAACACCATGCCCTGGATGTGATGCGAGCCATAGAAAGCGATCGCTGGGCAGCCAGAGCCACCAATACCGGATATTCTGCCATTGTCACCCCCCACGGCCAAGCCCTTTGGAGATCGGGCATCAATACCTATGAAACCCATCTCGGTACAATTCATCGCCGCACCACCCAAACTTTCTACGGACGATGGGGAGATTGGTTAATTTGGGTATTCTTAGCGGTAACGGGACTCCTCTGGGTGATCCAGTTTCGGCAAAAGGGATAATCCCTCAACAAGCGGATTATCGCTCAATTCGGGTCATTACTGAATTAAAATAGCAGCAACAGAAGAATCCTTCACTTAGGGTTGGCTGCATTATAAGTCAAACCTTGATCCTTCAAGGTTTGCAGGACGTTGAGCTTTAAATAAAGAACCCGAATTTTGTGCTTTTTCCCTTGGGCAGACTGTCTCCCGTAGAGACGAGACACTTCTTGATCTATTAACAAACCCTCCCATAACTGTCATTCGTGGGATGTTCCAGTCCTCCCTAACCGGACTCATCAATGGCTTTGCGGATACTGTATTTCGAGCAACTTACAGTCTGCTTGTCCAACGTCAGTCTGCCTCCTGCTTTCTCTAGTTCCACCCACCCTAAAATAATGATATTGCCTTGAAGGCAACTCATCGGGAGTTCACTTGAGTTGATTTAACTGGCCTATGACATTATGACTTCCTCTAAAATTCACCCCCTTCCCGTGATGGCCGCCACCGCCGTTTTTACTGTGTTACTCTTAGTGGTTGGTCTCTTGGACCGGGCCGAACAAAGTCGGTTTCAGCAAACGAAGCGAGCAACGGTTTTGCACAAAAGCAGCACAGTCCGGGCTAATGTAGAAGGGTTTTTAAACTCTCGCTTATTTCTGACACGGGGGTTAGTGGCCTATATTGCGACAAACCCCGATCTCTCGGAGAATAGGTTTGATGCGATCGCAGCCCACCTCCTCCGCCAACAATCCCAGATTAGCCGGATTTCTGCAATTCAAGGGACAATGATTCGCTACACTTATCCCGATAGCCAACAAGAGCAAATTATTGGGGCTGATCTCAGTGAAATTCCCCAACAACAACAAGTCCTCAACACCATTCAAGAAACCCGAAAACCCGTGGTAGCCGGGCCGGTTCCCCTAGTTGAAGGGGGAGCAGCCCTGATTAATTTTACCCCGGTTTTCCTCTCCCCAGACCACCCCACCCAACCCGGCCAATTTTGGGGGGTGGTGACGACGTTAATTGAAGAAGAAGACCTCTTTGAGAAAACCGGACTCACGAACCCAGACAGTTCCGTAAAATATGCTTTGCGGGGACGCAACGGCCCAGAGGCCACCGGAGCAGTTTTTTTTGGGGAGGGGGACCTGTTTCAGCAAAATCCTGTCACCCTCGACATTGCCCTCCCCAATGGGTCCTGGCAACTGGGGGCCATTCCCCGAACAGGCTGGCCCACTTACTCCCCCCAAACCCCTTGGGTTCGCGGAACTGGGGTTTTATTTGCCCTTCTGAGTGCGGTGGTGGTATATATGCTGGTGAATGAACCTATCCGCTTGCGGAAGTCTAATCAACGCCTCAAGAAGGAAATTCAGGACCGAGAACGAACCGAGGCCGCTTTGCGAGAGTCGGAAACTCAACTCCGGGCCGCGAAACAAGCAGCAGAACAGGCCAATGAGGCTAAAAATGAGTTTCTCTCGAATATGAGTCATGAATTGCGAACGCCTCTGAATGGCATTCTCGGCTATACCCAAATTATGCAACGGGCTAAAAATCTCAATGAGCATCGACCAGGGATTAATGTCATTCATCAATGTGGGTCTCATTTGCTGATTTTGATTAATGATCTGCTGGACTTCGCCAAAATGGAGTTAGGCCATCTGGAATTGTTTCCGGTGGATTTTCACTTCCCCAATTTTCTCCAGAGTATTTTGGAACTCTACACCCTCTATGCCAGTGAAAAACAGGTGACGTTTCATTATGAGAGTAGTGCGCAGTTACCGAGGAGTATTTATGCAGATGAAAAACGTCTCCGTCAGGTGTTGATGAATTTATTAAGTAATGCGGTGAAGTTTACCCATCAGGGGAGTATTCGCTTTACGGTGACGGTGTTAGGGCTGCCGAAACAGGAACGGGGTGCGGCGGCTAAATTGCGGTTTGCGGTGCAGGATACGGGCATTGGCATGAGTCCCCAGCAATTAGAGCGTATTTTTTTGCCCTTTGAACAAGTCCGAGGGGCTATAAAAGAGGGGGAAGGGACGGGGATGGGGTTGGCGATTAGTCAGCATATTTTACATTTGATGAATACTCAGCTTTTTGTCACCAGTCAGGTGGAGGAAGGGACAACGATCTGGTTTGATGTGACGTTTCCGGTGGGGACCGACTGGACTAGGGAGGAAAGTCCGGTGCAAGAGGTGGACAGGACTCAGGAGGAGGGGTTGGTTTTGCCCCCGTCGGCGGAGTTGGCTACCCTTTATCATGCGGCGAAAATTGGGGATATTGATGCTATTGAGTCTGAGGCCGAACGACTTCAGGCTTTAGACCCGGTGTATGGGCGTTTCTGCGATCGCATTTTACAATTATCCCAAGAGTTTGCTGAACGGGAAATTCTCGCGCTGATTGAACGGGCTTTTTCACCGATGACAGAAGAGGCAGAATAGGTTAAGGTCTCCTCAGTATTTTTGCGGTTATAAGCTGCAAATCTTACCATGAAAGGGTTTGCGGGTCAAGCCTTGTTTTTCTCTCACCCTCCCATTATCACAAGTTTTTCACAATTTTTATGTAACTTAAAAGAAGTCTGAGCCAATACGCTCAAACTTCAGGAAATTCTCTATATAAATTTTTATTATGTCTAACGCCAAAAACCCTCTAGCTGAAATTTTTAGTTTTTTTAAGGGCATTAGCAAAAAACAAGGCACAGGTCAGTTAAAATTAACTGCCAATCAAAACCAGTGGGAGTTCTTTTTTTTCCAAGGCCGGATGGTGTACGCTGTCACCCCAGAACATCGGGTGCGCCGTTGGTTGCGTTCCTTGAAGCAACAAAACTGTTATGATCTCCTCAAGGAGTCCTATGGAGAGACGGAAAATTATAGTCCTTGGGAGTATAGTTTCCTCTTACACGCGCTGCAACATCAAAAAATGTCTCTCCAGAAAGCGCGGGGGGTGTTAGAAAACACGGCCCGGGAGGTGATCTTTTCTCTCTGTCAACATAGGAATATTTCTGGGAAATGGTCGCCGGGATGGGAGTTAAAAGCCTATGCGTCTGCGGACTTGGGGTTAACCTTAACGGAGATGAAAGGGATTTTTGCAGGGGTGCATAATTTGGGTAAACAATGGCAGTCGTTAGGGTTAGACTTAATGTACTGCGATCGCGCCCCTTCTCTCAACATTACCGAGTCTCTCCCTACCGAAAAAAGCAATAGTCTCCTCAACTTGAAACCCCTCCTCAACGGCAAACGCACATTTTGGGATTTAGTGGTACAGATGAAACAACCCCCCGAAGCGGTAACTCGTCTCATTCACTACTACATTAAGCAAGGGGTGTTAGAGTTTCAAACCGTGGGTGATATCAGTCTCCCCAAACCCCAACCTTCTCCCTCTCAACCCCAACCCCAGTCCCTCAAACCCCGTCCTCTAGTCGCTTGTGTGGATGATAGCAAGCAAATGTGTCATCATCTTGAACAAATGCTAACTCAAGCGGGATATCGCTGTCTCTGTCTCCAAGACTCTGTGAAAGCCTTACCCCAACTGGTACAAGAAAAGCCTGATTTTATTCTCTTAGATTTAGTCATGCCTGTGGTGAATGGCTATGAACTTTGTACCCACCTGAGACGCATTCCCGCTTTTAAAAATACTCCCATTGCTTTAATGACTGGGAATAGCAACATGATGGATAAAGTCCGGGCCAAGTTGGCCAAAGCCGATGAATTGTTGGCAAAACCCGTTAAAGGAGAAACCTTGCTTCCTCTCTTAAAGCAGTCTCTGGCCCAGAAACCTGCGAAAAAATCTCCGTCTCTCCCCACTCCTGCTCAACCTCAACTTTCCATGGCCAGTTAGTTGCCTTCCTAGACTCCTCTTTCCCGTCTCCCTTCTGCTTTAGAATAAATAAGGGTGAAATCAAAGTTGATTGTGAGTTCAGAGCAACAAGAAGCCTTTCAAAAAAACTACCAAGCCGGAATGGTCGCCCTAGAACGGGGCCAATATCGTGCTAGTATCGCTTATCTAGAGGAAGCTGTGGGGTTAGTGAACCCCTATTCTCGCAAAGGGGGAGAAGTCCAGCTTTTACTGGTGAGTGCTTATCAAGCGGCCAATGATCTTGAAGCGGCCACTACCCTATGTGAAAAACTCCTCCGTCATCCCTCTCCCTCCACCAGTCAACAGGCGAAGAATTTACTCTACATTATTAACGCCCCCGTGTTAAAACGGCCAGAGGAGTGGATGACGAAAATTCCCGATTTAAAGCCTATTGATGAGAGTTCGGTGGTTAACCGTTACGCAGCGAGTAAGACAAAAAAGCGCAAACCGAAACCAAAACCCGAACCGGAAATTATTGATCCTAGTGAGATTAATACCAAGGATAATTTTTTTGTTGGGGTAGCGGTGGTGTTGGTTGTACTAGGCTTTGTGGCGTTTGCGGTCTGGGGAGGATAGCATGGAGTGTATTGTTGTTCGCACCTTTTGATGACTGTTTCTTCTCTTGAACCAACGACCCTTAAAGCCGGATTTCACGCGCTTTCGGATACTTTGCGGTTGCAGATATTGGAGTTATTGCGATCGCAAGAATATTGCGTCTGTGACCTCTGCAACCTCCTAGAAGTCAGCCAATCTAAACTCTCATTCCACCTCAAAACCCTCAAAGATGCAAACCTCATCCAGTCCCGACAAGAAGGCCGTTGGATGTATTACAGCCTCAATTTAGCCCAATTTGCCCTCCTAGAGCAATATCTAGCCGACTATCGCCGTTTTACCACCCTCCGTCCCGCCACCCCCTGCGAAAATCCTTAACCCCCATTTCACAAATCAAAAAAATTTGATATATTAAACCTATCAAGAAAACTTGATAGGTAGGTTGGGTGAAGCAAAGCGCAACCCAACAGGAGTTTATTAACCGTCCAAAACCAAAAAAATTTCCCCAACATATCAAAAAAACTTGATAAGTTTCCATCTAACCAATTCCCAAAAACATGACCCTCAACCAAAACGCCGTCCAAGCAGGCGGCACATTAAACTTATTTGAAAAATACTTGACAATATGGGTACTTCTGTGCATAGGAATAGGAATTATTCTCGGTCGTCTATTCCCCAACATCGCAGACACCCTAGACTCCCTGAGTGTTTATAATGTCTCTCTCCCCATCGCAGTTTGTCTCTTTTTCATGATGTATCCCATCATGGTCAAAATTGACTTTTCCCAAGCGATACGTGCCGCAAAAACCCCCAAACCCGTCCTCCTAACCCTGATTGTCAATTGGTTCATTAAACCCTTTACAATGGTTGTCTTTGCCCAATTTTTTCTCGGCAACTTATTCGCCCCTCTTTTACAAGAAACTGAACTAATAAGAGGAACAGAAGTCACCCTCGCCAACTCCTACATTGCCGGAGCAATCTTATTAGGAATTGCCCCTTGTACTGCCATGGTTTTAATGTGGGGATACTTGTCCTATAGTAACCAAGGCCATACCCTAGTTATGGTAGCCATGAATTCCCTTGTTATGCTCTTTGTTTATGCTCCTTTGGGCAAATGGCTACTCTCCACCAATAACTTAATTGTTCCTTGGCAAACTATTGTTTTTTCCGTCTTAATTTATGTGGGACTCCCCCTCGCTGCGGGAATGTTAAGTCGTAATTGGGTGTTACAGAAAAAAGGTCGGCAATGGTTTGAACAAGTGTTTCTCAAGTATGTTAGCCCCGTTGCCGTCATTGCTCTCCTAATTACCCTAATTTTACTCTTTGCCTTAAAAGGGGAATTAATTATCAATCATCCCCTCCACATTTTGTTAATTGCCATTCCTCTATTCCTGCAAACTAACTTTATCTTTCTCATCACCTACTTGGCAGGATTAAAACTTAACTTAACCTACGAAGACGCTGCCCCTGCGGCCTTAATTGGTGCAAGTAATCATTTTGAAGTCGCCATTGCCACAGCAGTGATGTTATTTGGCTTAAACTCTGGTGCAGCATTAGCCACCGTTGTCGGTGTTTTAATCGAAGTTCCGGTGATGTTAATGTTAGTCGAAATTTGTAAACGAACCGCCCCTTGGTTTCCCAGAGAACCTGAAAAAGCGACACTCCTTGATCCCCGTTGCGTTAACTCTTTTAAATAACCATGAAAACCGTAATGTTTGTTTGTAAAAAGAACTCCTCTCGCTCCCAAATGGCGGAAGGCTTTGCTAAAGTCCTTGGTGCGGGTAAAATTGCTGTACAGAGTTCCGGTTTAGAAGCAAGTGAAGTCAACCCCCACGCAATAAAAGCGATGGAGGAAGTGGGAATTGATATTAGTCAACAGACTTCTAATGGGTTAAGTGAATTTAACCCGGATGACTTTGATGCGGTAATTTCCCTCTGTGGGTGTGGGGTAAACTTACCGCAAGAATGGGTAGTGCGAGAAGTGTTTGAAGATTGGCAATTGGCTGATCCGGCAGAAAATCCAGAAATTTTCCCAGCAATTCGAGATAAAATTAAGCAGCGTGTGGAGGGGTTAATTGAGAAGTTGAGTTAACGGGTTGTCGCACCTCCGCTAATGACAGGAATACATCCAACGGTAGGGGCTGATTGCATACACATTTCCAAATTAAAAGGATAGTCCAATGAATCTAAAAGCGGTTGATGCGATTATTTTTGATATTGGGGGCGTAATTCTCAATATTGAATACAATAAAACCATCGCGGCCTTGCGTCGCGTATCCCAGTTAGACATTGCCCGTCTTTATTCCCAATATCAACAGAGTTCGCTGTTTGATGATGTGGAGACGGGTAAAATTTCGGGAGTGGAATTTTTAGCTGGGTTAAAATCCCTGTTACACTGTGATTGTGCCGATGCAGTGTTACTGGAAGCGTGGAATGCGATGCTATTAGATATCCCCCCAGAGCGCATCGAGTTGTTAGCATCCCTGCGTCACCACAAACGGACTTTTGCTCTCTCTAATACTAACGAACTTCATGCAGAGGCATTTGAGGGGATTTATGAACAAACTACTGGCCAACCGCGAGCGACGTTTGCTGAGTTATTCGAGCAGGTGTATTATTCTCATGTGCTGCGCGATCGCAAGCCTAACCCTACCATATTCCAACGAGTCCTCAAAGACAACCAGTTAACCCCAGAGCGCACCTTATTCATTGATGACTCTCCCCAACACATCAAAAGCGCAAAGACAGTGGGGTTACAAACCTTACATCTCACTGGGGGAAAGAGTTTGTTAGATTTAGATTGGCCTGATCTTTAATCCATGAAACTCCCTGAAACTGTTATTATTGCAGATGCTAAACTAACGCAATATTTACTTGTGAGGCGAGAGCAAGATGATAAATCTAAATTTCTTGCCCAAGCTGGATTCACTCAAGATAACTCAGAAAAACTGAAAACGGCTCTTTTAAAATTAATCCAAACTCAAAATGCGATCGCAGATCGAAAAAATGAGTACGGCACGTTTTATCGTGTAGAAGGTAACTTAGAAAGAGAAACAGGAACACTAGCCAGTGATAACAATTTGGTTGGAACGTGCAATCGACGGTAATGTTCAATTTATCACCTTAAAACCCAAGAAATAAAGGAGTGCATAATGGAACTATATCAAAGAGTTGCCCTGAATCAAGACTTTCCTGAATATCATCTCAAACAAGGCGATATCGCTACCTTGATTGATACAATTCCTCATCCCCATCAGGGAGAAGACGGCTATATTCTAGAAGTTTTTAATGCACTAGGGGAATCAATAGACACTGTAATTGTCCCAAAATCAGCCGTTTCTTCTCTAAAAGCGAACGAAATTTTATCTGTTCGCTCATTTGTGACTGTCAACTCTTCATCCATTTATGATGGAGAGACAAAAATTTAAGGACAAAGTTCTGCGGACCAATCTTGATGGCCCCGATAACAGGTAAATTGCGATCCAGCCCAGACTAACTCCCAAGTCTGATTGTATTCCATGACATAGCGATCGCGCATTCCCCGAACCGAATCATCCGCCAACCCCACAATTTCTACTGTGATCACCGCTTTACCCGCTTCAGGATATTCAATTTTATACGTTTCCGACTGACGGCCTTCCCGACTCTGGTTTAAATTCTGTTCCATCAGTTGCAACGCGAAATCTTGCGGTTGTGTTTCCTCTGTGAGGTTGTAAGTATTTTCGACGCGATCTAAAGAGATAGGTTTATAGTCTGAACGCTCACTTTCTTGGGAAACCGCAGTACATCCGGCTTGCAGACAAAGTAAAGCTGAGATAACAATGGCACGTTTCCACATAGTTTAAGTTAATTCTGTTTCAATTTCTACGTTTTAATCCTGCGGCCATCCGTCTAAACCCGCATTAGCAAGGTCTTGTAACTCTTGATCGCTTTCGTAAATTTCAGCATAAAGAATGGCGGATTTTTCCAAGTCATCCCTGCTGAATGCAAGTTTGAATTGGGCTAAGACCGTCTTATATAAACATTTTACAGTCTTTTTATCCTGTAGGGACAATTCATGAATTGCCCCTACACCCAAATCAGAGGGGATTTAAGGATTTTCTTCAGTTGGTAAAAATAAATGTTTAAAAAGAGCAGCAGAAATAATTACAGTTTTACCTAATTCTTGAACCTCCTCAAAATCTTTATCTCCAGTGATTTAAAAATCCGCTTGACTTGCGATCGCCAGTTCAATAAACTTAGAATCTTTGTGATATGTTTCAATCCCTCATAGGGATTAAGAATAGCTGTACCCTGTTAATTCCGCTACTTCTTGGGGTGTTTTCCCCTGACTGATGTACCAAATAATTTGGTAATGACTTCTTTGTACCCCTTCTTTAGCGGCTCTATATTTTTCGTATAGTTCCTCTGTACTCAAATACGGTTCTATTGTCACTTTTTTTGGCATTTTTCCCTTTGCA
>NZ_JAQMSD010000344.1 GCF_028330525.1 Spirulina sp. CS-785/01 | reverse complement strand
TTGTACCCCTTCTTTAGCGGCTCTATATTTTTCGTATAGTTCCTCTGTACTCAAATACGGTTCTATTGTCACTTTTTTTGGCATTTTTCCCTTTGCATCTATTCCTCTCTTAATTTTATACCTTTTATCCGGATTTCATATGAGTCGGGGGTTAGGGGAAAAGTTTGACTTTTATCACAAGTTTTTCACATTTGGTTTCTATACTGGGGGTATATAAAACCCAAAAGTTAATAAATCTTGGAGAACACGGATGCAGTCTAACCAGCTTACTCCTTTATATGATGCACTTTATAATGTTTTCCTGAATCTTGAAACTCGTCATGGTCTGACCGATTTAGATCGGCATACATTAACGGTGGCCTTTCAGCACCCCTATTTAAGGGACGCGGAGCGCAATCTCCTGTATGATATTTTTGACTATCTCGAAGATGGGGAACAAATTGAGTTGCAGGATAGCGATCGCATTTTGCTCGCTCGCTATAATCAAAGGCTCAACGGCAATTTAGCATTATGTTAATTAGCATTATGTTAATTAGCATTGGGTTAATTGGCATTGGGTTAATTGGCATTGTGTTGATTTTGTGTGCTGCATCAATTAATAACCCTGTGCTAATTGTCGTTTAGCTTGTTGCCAAAACTGATCTAGTTCTGCCAAAGTATAATCCTCTAGGGGGCGTTGAGCGTAGGCTTCCATTTTTTCTAACCGTTGGATAAAACGCCGATTTGTTCCTTGGAGTGCTTGGGAAGGATCGAGATTATACCAGCGAGCTAAGTTCACAAGTGTGAATAGTAAATCTCCCAGTTCTGCTTCTTGTTCAACTGGATTCTTTGTCCTCAGTGCCTCCCGAAATTCTTGCAGTTCCTCCTCAAATTTAGCCCATACATCTTTGACTTCATCCCATTCTAACCCGGTAGCGGCGGCTTTTTTCGACATTTTTTGGCTGGCGAGGAGGGGGGGAAGGGTGCGAGCATAACGGTTCAGTTTCCGACTCAATAAACGGTTTTCATCGGGGGTTTCGCCTTTTTCCTCGGCTTTAATTTGTTCCCAGTTATTCCGGACTTCTTCTACATTTTCCACCGTCATTTCCCCGAAAACGTGGGGATGGCGACGGATCAGTTTTTCGCTAATGCCCCGTGCTACGGTGGCTAGGTTAAACTGTTGATATTCTTGGGCAATTTGTGCTTGTAACACTACTTGTAGTAGTAAATCCCCTAATTCTTCGGTGATGTCTGCGGTGTTTTCTTCTTGTAGGGCGGCTACTGTTTCGTAGGCTTCTTCGATAATGTAGGGAATGAGAGATTGGGGAGTTTGTTGTAAATCCCAAGGACACCCGCCATCGGGCGATCGCAATTGAGCTACAACGTCAATCAGTTCTTGTAAAGCTGCCAGCGTTTCAGGAGAATCCGCCATAATGTTCTGCTGAGTGAAGATAGTCTGTTCTTAAATTAACATTTTGTTACCGTTTACGGCGAGATTTGCGGCGTTTTTTCGGTTTACGGGTGAAAAGACTGCCGACTCCCTTACGACGGACTTGTTTGGCCGTTGATCCGAACCAGTCACTACTCGCGTGACTCATGGCCCCTAATTCTAAGCCCACAAACAGCGCGATCGCTTCTGCCCTATAGTGAGAGAGTCCCAGTTTAGCCTGTTGTGCGCTAGTTTGCCAATTCCACGCAAAACCGCCGATCAGTTGCGCGATCGCTATCCCCACCATCCCCACCAACAACAGAATAATCCCCAAATAAAGAACCCGCAACACTGTACCAATGAGAAAGCCATGAGACAAGCGAGAGCGATGTTTCAGCACCTTCTGATAAGGAATCCACAACCACCGCAACCCTCCCCAGCGTTTAAACTGTACCGAATAGATATCCAAATCCGGCCCAAACATCAACCCACTAAACAGATAGGCCGCAGAGACAAGCAGCGTTAACATCCCGTCACGGGTAAGACTCAGAGTGAGCAGAACAATCCAGGGTAAACTCCAGAGCGTAATGCGATCGTGGGTGCGGCCAGAGGGCATAAGAAAAAAAAATCTGAAATTGTTTGAAATTATTTGAAATTATTTGAAATTATGTGTTATATTCAGATTCGTGTCAAAACGGGCGGTTAGCTCAGTTGGTAGAGCGCCTGCCTTACAAGCAGGATGTCACTGGTTCGAGTCCAGTACCGCCCATACTCTAGAATAGCTAATGTGCTGCACTTCTCACAGTAACATCCCACTGTCTATCAACTGCGATCTATCAACTGCGATCTATCAACTGCGATCTATCAACTGCGATCTATCAACTGCGATCTATCAACTGCGATCTATCAACTGCGATCTATCAACTGCGATCACTCAAAAATCACTCACTCAACCCATTTTAACGGGTTTTGGCTTTGAGCCTTGGATTAAAATCCAAGGTCTTGTGGTCAAAACGTTCTAGGAACAACCCACCCCAACGTAACACACCGCACCACCATTAACCCCGTTAAAGCCAACCATAATAACTGAGGACTTTGCCACCACCAGGCCACCAACGCAAGGGGTAAAAACCCCACCCCCGTTGAGATCACCATGGCCACCCGCAAAGTCCGGCCTGCAGTGAGTCCCAAAAAATAACCATCCAAACTATAAGCCACCCCCCCAAACCCTAACACAGGCAGTAACCAGAGAATATAATCCCCCACCCTAGCAATCACCTCATCGTGACGAGTCAGCAGGCCGAAGAAAAACTGGGGAAATAAGATGAACCCCCCGGCAAACATTAACCCTAAGACCACGCTAACGCTCCCAGACAGCCATAACAACCTCGGCAGACCTTTTTTATCCTTTTGCCCGTGTAAATTCCCGGCAAGGCTCTCTGTGGCGAAGGCAATGCCGTCAATAAAATAGGCAGCCAGGGTAATCACCTGCAATAATAGCGTATTGGCGGCCAAAATCACCGTCCCCAAAGCCGAACTAAAATTAGTAAACAGGGAAAATGCCGTAATTAACGCAAAGGTGCGAATGAGGATATCCCCATTCAACGTAAACACCTCCCCCAACGCTTGCCGTTCCCACAAGGGTGCAGTAATATTTTGCCAGGATACCCCCTGCCAGGGTTTTTCCCAGAGAATTAACCCTAACCCCACCAGTACCATCACGTATTGACTGGTTGCGGTTGCTGCACCTGCTCCCATGCTGGCCCACCCCAGTTGTACAATAAACCAGTAATTTAACGCCACATTACTGCCATTTCCCACCAGAGAGAGGAGAAACACTTTACTCCCTTGTTCTCGTCCTAAAAACCATCCCAACAGGACAAAACTCATTAAGTTGGCCGGGGCCCCCCAGATCATAGTTTGAAAATAGTCCCGTCCTGCTAATTTTACCTCTGGGGTGGCACTGAGGAGTGTAAACCCAATTTCTCGGAGTGGGAACTGTAAGACCCAGATCAACAGTCCTATACTTAGAGCAAGAATGAGATTTCGTAACCCTATGGTGAGAATACCATAACGGTCATTCCGTCCTACGGCTTGGGCGGTCATTCCGGTGGTTCCCATCCGCAAAAACCCAAAGGTCCAATACAGATAATTAAACAATACGGTGGCCAAGGCAACCCCTGCAAGATGGCGAATTTCTGTTAAATGGCCTAAAAAGGCCACATCTAAAAAACTGGCCAAAGGAGTCATAAGATTCGACAAAATATTGACGATAGCTAAACGAGAAAATCGCGTGTAAAAGTTCATTGACTGTCGCGCTTGTTATCATTTGTCCACTGCTTTTTTGTATCCTCCCATGAATGAGTCCCCAAAATCTACTTCTAATCCTAAAAATAGCGAAAATTTATCTAGTTCTAATTTTAGTTGGCGACTCCGTACTATTCGGGAAAATTTACGGGGAATTAATCGAGATACGGAGCGAAACCAAGGGGAACATAAGAATTTAATGGAGTTGCATCTGGAGGATGCTAAGTTACGGGAAGAAATTGCTGCGTTGGTGGTGTTGCTTCCGCGTATTGAAAAGTTGTTGATTAAGTTAGAATATGACCCCCTGAGTCGGAGTTTACGATTTTTGCGTCTCAGTTCTAAACAAATTGAGTTGCGGGTGTTATTTGAGTACATTGAAATTGCTATTGAAGTTTTGAGTGATAAGCAACCAAGTATTGGGGTAGCCCGAAAGATTCGTATTGATATTGAACGAACTGTAAACCGTTATGAACATCCAATTATGGGGTTTTTTATTAATCGTTTTATAGATGTTTATCGGTCGGAGTCTGAACCGTTAAAGGTGGTGAGTGGGTTGGCGTTTACTTCGGTTATTGCGGCGATATTTTTCTTTGGTTCATTGGTGGGTCTTGCTCGTAATCAAAAAACGGAATTAGACCAGCAAATTGAGTCTATTCAAGGTCAATTGGAGGAGATTGAAAATAAGCTCAATGAGTCTAATATTTTTATTACTGAGGAAGGAAAGGTGGTGAGTGGGGTTCAGCAACAGGATGATGAAAATATTTTCGGGAATGTGGTGGGTGCAACGATTCAAAGTCAAGAGTTACGGGAGTTGGTTGAACAGTTTCGGGAGGAGACTCGACAGTTATCGGAGTTACGGGATATTCGCACTCAGCAACAACAGGATAATTCTATTTTGTTTTTAATTATTTTGGTGGTTTCTTCGGGGACTTTGGGGAGTGTGATTAGTATTTTAATTCGGATTAGTGATTTTGAAGAACCGGAAAATCCTGATCCGTTAATTCCGATTTTTATGGGGGCTTTTAAGCCAATTATTGGGTCATCGTTTGGGTTGTTGGTGTTTGCTTTGTTTAATTCGGGGATTATTTCTTTACAAATTTTGCCGTCGGACAATGCGCGAGGTCAAGAGTTTTTTTATTCGTCTCTTGCGTTTGTTATTGGGTTTAGTGAAAGATTGGCCAAAGATGTGATTAAACGGACGGAAAATACGTTGTTGGGAGGATATGTGCCTCCGTCTCCTTCTGAACAACAAATGAATCATTCTCAGGAGGTGATTGAGGTTAAGTCAGATCAGAAAGATAAGGAATGATTGGGTATTGGGTATTGGTTGAGCATTGGGTATTGGGTATTGGTTGAGCATTGGGTATTGGGTATTGGT
>NZ_JAQMSD010000343.1 GCF_028330525.1 Spirulina sp. CS-785/01 | reverse complement strand
GGAGTCGCCCTCACCCCCCAACCCCCTCTCCCAACCTTGGGAGAGGGGGAGAAAATGTCTCTCACAAGTGTCTGAAACAACGGTGTCTCGTTCTACAATTTCTCACCTTGACAGGGCTGGCATTGCCCACCCTACAATGATGAATACAATGCCCACCCTACAATGATGAATACAAGGATAGTGGATATTTGCGGATTCCCTACAAGCGTTAAAAAGACCAAGAGAGACGTGATTACTGCGTCTCTCTTGGTCTATAAATGGGTTTTTTATACAGCCATTCCTGAGTCAAGCTCAAGGTTGTGTCATCTTGTTTTGCCTTAGCCGTTTTTAGATTGGCTAGCGGTTTGAATGTACAGAATCAACAGAAAAACCGTAGGAACTAACACAAAGAGAATGGTTGCAATAAATCCAAGGTCATTAACTTCCATTACACCTACCCCTCTTAAATTAGGATTCATCTCACCTTATTAGGATATCATCCTGTTGCCCGTTCTCAATCATCCATGTTGGACTTGAACTTTGCTCAGTCCTCCAACCGTCAGCCATTACCGTCCCAACTTATTGGGAATACCCTCACATCCCCCTGGAATGGTTGCGCGAGTCTTCTCCCCACCCCAACAACAACAATAATATCGTTGCTCCTCACTCATACGCTCAACCCCGGTAAAATCGACCCGTTCCACCACCGCACCCGTATGGGCCCCGTTTTCGTAATTGGGAGGTAATGTTAAACTCCGAGGGGTTGCTGCCTCCACATGGCCATAAAATAGCCGTATCCCTTTAATATCGGCCCCGCGCAACGTGGCATCATACAGCACTGTCCGTGCTAAATTCGCCTTCACTAAGTCACATTCACTCAAATCTGCCCCAATCATATAGGCGGCACTCAAATCCGTCCAGCGTAAATCGGTTCCCGATAAGTTGGCCCGGGCTAACATGACTCCTAGATCAATCACCCGTAACCCATGCACTCGGTCTTCTGCATATCCTCCGGCCCCATCTAAAATGGCCCGGCCCAACAGGCCATCCCGTCGTAGGGGAGTGAGAAGTTTAGACTGGGAGAGAAAACGGAGAATTTTTGCTTTTCCCGCAGCATCTACACTACTGAGGATGGCCGCAGTGCGACCTTCTGCAAATGCTCTTTCTTGGGGCCAGTCTTCTAGGAGTCCTTCGTCACTTAATGCGAGGTCGGAAATGCCTTGAAAATAGGCATCAATGGTCTGTTGTTGGGTGATGGTATTTTGGCGGATGGTGAGGTCACGGGAGATGACGTACTGTTGCCAAGCTACATAAACGGCCAGAATAGCGATCATAATCTGTCCCACGGCCCCAAACCAATCGGCCCAAGAGCCAAACTCGTCCCATTTGTTATTCTGTAACCAGCGTTGAATTTGGCGAAAAACGCCTAAAAATTCTGCAAACCCTGCACTGGCCGCTAATAACCCCAAGGTTCCAATCAAAATTTTCCGTTCGGAGGGGGTGAGGAATTTAATCACCCACCGTTGTACCGCAGGTAAGGTAATGCGGAGGGAACTTAACAGTGTCACGAGGGCCCCTGCAAGGAGGAGAGGGATAATTTGTAACACCCACCCCAATACCATCACGGTAATTGCGGTAATAATAACTAGAGTCCCTAGGGAGTCACCAGAGGGGTTTTGACGGAGTTGGGGTTGGGGGATGACGAATTTTTCTGAGGTGGCTGGAAGTTGCGCGAGGGGGGGTGTATTCTGGTTCTCGGAGGGGTTGGACGGCTGAGGGTTGGATGGAGTCGTCATAGATGAAGCCAGTCTGTTAGGGTTAAGGGGAGAAAGCTGTTCTATATTTTACTAAGGTCTGATGGAGAATTTTGAAACCCTTAATCAAATTATCGTTGGTTTAGCGGTGGTGATTGGCATTTGTGCCTTTCTAATGATGTTTACGACTGTATTTACCAGTAGAAAGCGTTGAGCATAAGAGGTGAGTTGCAACTCACCTCTGGACATAACCTCTGGACATAACCTCTGGACATAACCTCTGGACTAATAATTATTCTGGTTTCTGCACAATTTTGGTTCGATCAGTCTCACCTGTCCTAGCCTACTACTGTTTGTCCCTGTCGCTTGCTTATTTTGAAAAAGTGTAATAATTGTAGCCGTAAATGGGGTCTAATTCTTGATTAATGGTGGCCTCTAAAAATTCAATTGCATCTGCATCTAAATAGTCTCGATACCCTCCCACTTTACCTTTCCTTACTTTATACCCCTCTGGATTATTTGTTGTTTTCATTTGTAGCACTCCATTTCTGACTTCTTCGCTCCCTTGAATTTCAATTTTTCTCATATTTTGAAAAGAGGCATATTCTACAGCTTCATTGATAATTTCGTCGCTAGTAGATAGTCCCAAAAATGTGATCACTTTTTTGAGTTCCTTGGCTGTATCTTGACGTAAATCTTCATAACGAATGAATGTTAAATTTTCGGAATTCTTTTGATATTCTGCAAAACTATTGTAAGGTTTGATATAGTCATTTTTTAAAGTAGGAGCATTCTGGATATAATCTGATAAATTACTATACTTGTCTCGATTTTTTTCAAATTGCATATATCTTGAAACTAGCGCGTCTCGTGGGTCTCGAACCAGTAAAATTACTTTTTTATTTTTATAATTATTTGACAAATTATAGCGTTCGTGATTAGCTTTTATCTTCGGGATATAGGGATTATTTTCTGAAAAGGAATATAAATCTGATAAGTTTAAATCCGGTGCAGCGATTTGATAGTGGTTTTGTAAAACACGACCAATTAATAGTCTTAGCCAAGTTCGACCACAATTGGTTGTTGATATTAATAGATATTCTGCTTTCTCTCGTTCCCGATAATGCTTTTGTGATTCGGTTTCTAAAAAATTACGTCTCATGTATTTGATGAGACGATACAGGTAACAGTAGGCAGATTGATTAAATGTATAAAGCTGTTTTAAAAACATGAGTCTTGTGCTGTAGATATTAGAAATCCAAATCAGGAAATGATCAATGCTTTTAAGTCTGACAGGTAAACCCTCCCCGTCTAAAATCCCCTGCTCCCATCATAGTACCATCGGAAGTATGAGACACTCCATGAACCCCTCCAAAAAACATATTTTTTTGTTGCCAACAGAGGGTTTCTGTGCCTTCGGGGAGTTGTAGATTGGATACTATGGCCTCATTGTAGGGGGGTTCGAGGTGAAAGACTTGGTTTTCCCAGTGACATCGGGGGAAGTTTACTGCGTCTTCTAGGGGAAGCTGAAAGTCGAGTAAGTTGATTATGACTTGTAGAATAGCAGTTCGGATGCGGTTTGAACCGCCTGATCCTAGGACAATTTCGGGTTTTCCTTGGTTTAAGACTAGGGTGGGGGCCATCATGGAGGAAATTCTGCGATCGCACGGCCATTCATGAAACCCATTGGGGTTTAAATCCTCCTCCCCTAACATATTATTCATCATAATCCCTGTCCCCGGTATCATATACCCTGACCCTTCTCCGTTGGAAGTCGTGGCACTGGCCGCATTCCCCCACTCGTCTATGACACTCACATGGGTGGTACTCCCCCATTTATTCACTTGAGTTTGTAATGCTTCTGTGTAGGGGGTGGTTGCTTGGGAGGAGAGAAAGTCTTGTGCAATGGTGTCTTGGTAGATTTGCCCATTATACCCCTGTTGGCGGGCCTGGTTGGTCAATTGCATCACCTGGGCTAAAATTTGCCGATGTTCTGCACTTCCCACTGCAATTTCCCGTAATTCTACGGAGTTCAATAATTGTAACGCAAATGCAATTAAAATTCCCCCAGAACTAGGAGGAGGATTGCTTAATAAGGTTCGGCCTCGATATTGAGTTTCCAGGGGACGACGACAAATAACTTGATAATTCTGAAAATCCTCTAGGGTTAAATGTCCCCCGTTTTCTTGACAATCTTTAACAACTTTTTGGGCAATTTCTCCCTGATAAAATAATTCTATTCCCTCTTGTACAATTGCGGTTAACGTCTCCGCAAAGTCGGGAAACGCTAGTTTTTCCCCTTGACGAACCTTTTTGCCTTGGGGATTATAGGTTTTTCTAGATTCCGGTAAAGCTAAGAGAATGGGATATAATAATTCATTAATACAATAATCTTGAAACGAACTTAATGGCACTCCTTCTTTGGCATAAGTAATGGCCGGTTCAGCGACTACAGAAAATGGTAGTTTTCCTAACTGTTGGTGAACCCGATAAACCCCGGCTAAATTCCCTGGAACGGCCATAGAACCCAGTCCAATATGAAAAGGTTGTATTGCATCTCCAAAGCAGAGATGAACCGGATAAAAATTAATCTCTTGGTTAGGCCGTTTATAGCGGGGGGTTTGTGTAAAAAAATCAAACAAAAGGTTGCGATTTTCTGGGGTGTGTGCTAGGAGAAATCCCCCGCCAGCAGGAGATGTGAGGGTCGGTTCAACCACAAAAGAGGCTAAAATAGCAGCAGCTATGGCATCAAACGCATTCCCTCCCAATGTGAAGATTTCTTGGGCAGCTGCTGCGGTTTTGCGATCGCCAGCGGCGATAATTCCACGAGTCTTAGATATCATATGTTATCTTGTAATTAATAATCCGTTTTATAGCTGGTTCTTTTTAAGGTTTCACTTTCCGTAAAATCACGGAGATAGCAAATCAATCCTTAACTTATTCTCCACATTCGTTTCAATGTTCGATAATCTTAATAGAAAATAGGGAAATTTCTAAGCAATTTGCTCCATTCAAAGGACTCGCTGATCCTGATCCAAGCCCATCATGGCTGTGAGGCAACCTTCACAGGACAGGCAAGAGAGATTAAACTAGGTAAGGGGGAAACGTGGTTGGCCAACCATTTCACAAGTTTGTGAGTAGCCAAAAGACACCAGACGAAGACAGTTACAGAGAGATTAACAGCGAGGGAGATACGGTCATTCAACGTTCCTCGAAACAGGAAGCTGATCGCCTTTTTCAAAAAGGCATTGAGAATTATCAGGATAGTCAGTTTAAATCGGCATTGCAAGCATGGCAACAGGCCCTGTTAATTTATCAGGAGATAGGAGACTTTACCGGAGAAGCAGAAACCCTGAGTAATTTAGGGATTGCGTTACAGTCGTTGGGCCGCTATCAAAAAGCCATAGAGCGTTATCAGCAGTCGTTGGTGATCAAACGAGAAAGTGGAGAATGGCAAATTAACCCCCAAGCGAGTCATCAAACCAAACGACGTTTAGATACCAGTGTGCAGCATCATGTCCAGGGGGAGTATCATTTGGCCTTAAAATTAGCGATCGAGCATTTTGAGAAGCATTTACAGCTTGCGAGATCAATTGGCGATCGCTTGGGGGAGGCCAAATCATTGTTTAATCTAGGGAAAGCCTATGCGTCTCTAGGCCACTTTGCAGAAGCACTCCACTACCATCACGACTCCCTGAAAATTAAACAAGATATCGGCAATGATAGCAGTTTAGCGGTTTCTCTCACGGCATTGGGACAAGCCTATGATTCCCTTGGGGATTACTCCAAGGCTATAAAATTCTATCAGCAATGTTTGAACCTCCCCGACACCGAGGAAAACCACGGTGAAAAAACGACGGCCTTGGGGGGGTTAGGGAGTGCGTTTTACTGTTGGGAGGACTATTCCCAGGCCCGACATTATTATCAACAGTATCTCCACTGGAGTGAGCATAATGAAGACGAAGCGGCCTTATCTGTCGCGTGGAGTGGGTTAGGGAATGTGTATTATTGTTTAACCCAATATCAAGAGGCATTACAAGCCTATCAGCAATCGTTGAAACTGAAACAGAATATTAGCGATCGCTTTGGAGAAGCCATTGTGTTAAGTAACCTCAGCAGAGTCTATACTGCTCTTGGGGAGGAGAAACAGGCAAAACTCTATCAACAGCAATCCTTGGTCATCAAACGCAGTATAACCCATGAATAAGTCCTTGATCGTGGACCATCTCACCGTAGAGGTGTCTCCCAGTGAACAACAACTGGCCCCGGTGGTGGCCCAACAGACGGGAGAGTATCTCAAACAAGTCCTTCAGCAACGGGGAGAAGCAAATATTGTTTTTGCCACTGGGAGTTCTCAGTTAGGCTTTTTAGGGGCATTAACCGCCCTAGAGGGGCTAGACTGGTCTAAGATTACCTGTTTTCATTTAGACGAGTATTTGGGACTCTCTGCCACCCATCCAGCCAGTTTTCGCTATTATCTACAGGAACAGATTTTGGCTAAAGTGCAACCAGCCCAATTTTATACGATTCGGGGGGATGCGGATGAGCCGTTGTTAGAATGCGATCGCTATACCCAACTCCTGAAAACCCGCACTTTAGACTTATGTTGTTTAGGAATTGGTGAAAACGGTCATCTGGCCTTTAATGAACCCCATGTCGCCGACTTTTACGACCCTTATTTAATCAAATTAGTTAAACTCGACCCAATCAACCGCCAACAACAAGTCAATCAAGGTCACTTCCCCAGTTTAGACCAGGTTCCCCAATATGCCTATACCCTCACGATTCCCGTGATTACCGCAGCCCAAAAAATTCTTGGTTTTGCCTTCGGCGATCGCAAAGCTAAAATAATAAAAACCCTCCTCTCCCACCCCGTCACCCCCAACTGTCCCGCCTCCATCTTACGCCATCACCCCCAAGCCACTCTCTACTTAGACCCAGAAGCAGCAGGGTTAATAGTTGAGAGT
>NZ_JAQMSD010000022.1 GCF_028330525.1 Spirulina sp. CS-785/01 | reverse complement strand
GCGATCGCACTACTCGAAAAAATAACAACAATGCGATTCTCTACGGGACACTTCGTGAACGCGCTACACTAACAGAAATGATCGTTCTCTACTCAATACGTTTAATCTGGAGAAAGAGGAGTAACGGTAGGGCGATCCGGGTTACTCAAGTCTAAGCGATAATCGAGTAAGGGACTTCTTCCACCATTGCCCATCCTGACTTGAATATCAAAACTGGGGCTATTGTTGCCATTTTGCTCAATTTTTTCAATGAATTGGGCATTGATTTCTTCAGCTTGAATGGGTTGAGGTTGAACGAAGTCAGGACGGGAAACACAAAACAAAACCGCCCCGTCTTGGTATCGACTCGCATACAACCAATAGGTTTGATTATTGGTTGTGAATTTGCGACCGTAGAAGACGGTGAAGCGATCGATTTGTTCTAAGTTGGGATTATAGCGACAGTTGTTGTCGATATAAACGTCTTGAGCTTTGCTCGGTTGGGTGATTGTGGTTACTGTTCCGGTGAGCAAGAGGAACACGGTGGTTTTAATTAGAGGGTTGGGTTTCATGGGGGTTGTGGGTTGGGGGAAGGGGAAGTGCGATCGCTTCTCTTGGAAAATGGAGGAGGTGCGATCACTTCTCTTTCTCCCACTATTCAAAACAAGGCGATCGCACTACTCGGACAATAACAGCAATGTGTTCACGAAGTGTCTCAGAATGAGAATCGCTTTTCTTTCTCCTACTCTTTAAAAAGAGCGATCGCACTCCTCTAAAAAAATATCAGCAATGCGATCGCTTTTTGTCACGCAACTTTTTCTGCATGAAATCTCTGTTCAAATCGTTCGTATTCATCTTCAAGAAGCCAGAGTTTTGCTTCTTTGTAGGTTGCACTGGAAAAGATCGCTTTATACTTTTCAGCCGGATCGTAAATTTTCGTTTCTCCATTGTTGCTTAATAATATTAAAACATAGGGAGGAGAAGCGGTTGGATCGATCCAAAGTTCTGTAAATTCCCAGTTATCAGCTAGGTTTGGTTCGAGGGATGACATGGTATTTCTCTCCTTTGATTTTCATTTCTCCATAGTAGAGTGGAAGTTTAGTCCCATCTGTACTCATTCTATAACCAATCGGTTCGGAGAAATATAAGCCATAGCGATCGTGTCCTCGAATTGTTCCCGTAAATTCACCTCTTTCAATAATTTCTATTGCAACACGATTTAGGGTAGCTGCATCGTTAAAAACATGAACAAATCCTTCTTTGTTTAGCAGTTTTTGCATTTGGGGGGTGTCGGGGAGATGTTTGGCTATATGTTTACTATCGAGGGTCAGCGAACGGTCAATTCCACTCATTTTTGATAGCGTTCGTGAAGCGTTCCGGAGGAAATCGCATTTCCCTTGTTATCTTATCAAAAAAGAGCGATCGCTCTACTCGAAGAAATACCAGCAATGCGATCGCTTGTCCTTCTCCTAATCTACAAAAAGGGCGATCGCATTACTCGATAAAAATACCAGCAATGCGATCGCACTACTCGAAAAAATAACAACAATGCGATTCTCTACGGGACACTTCGTGAACGCGCTACACTAACAGAAATGATCGTTCTCTACTCAATACGTTTAATCTGGAGAAAGAGGAGTAATGGTAGGGCGATCCGGGTTACTCAAGTCTAAGCGATAATCGCTCAAAGGTACATTAATGTTTTGTCCATGTCTCACTTGAATATAAAAACTGGGGTTATTGTTGCCATTTTGCTCAATTTTTTCAATGAATTGGGCATTGATTTCTTCAGCTTGAATGGGTTGAGGTTGAACGAAGTCAGGACGGGAAACACAAAACAAAACCGCCCCGTCTTGATATCGACCTGCGTACAACCAATAGGTTTGATTATTGGTTGTGAATTTGCGACCGTAGAAGACGATGAAGCGATCGATTTGTTCTAAGTTGGGATTATAGCGACAGTTGTTGTCAATATAAACGTCTTGAGCTTTGCTCGGTTGGGTGATTGTGGTTAGTGTTCCGGTGAGTAAGAGGAATAGGGTGGTTTTAATCAGAGGGTTGGGTTTCATGGGGGTTGTGGGTTGGGGGAGGGGGAAGTGCGATCGCTTCTCTTGGAAAATGGAGGAGGTGCGATCGCACAAAAAATGAGAGAAGTGTGATAGTTCACTATTTCGGGTTTGTCCAACCTCGAATAGCAGCACTGGTCGCAGAAATGGATTTTTCACCTGTCACTACACCACCTTGAGACTTGCCAATATCAATGTAGTAAATGCGATTGGCCGCAGCATCATAGCGGGTAACAATTCCAACATGACCATAAGTGCGGTTAAACCCGTATCCCATAAAGGAAATAACTCCTCCACGACGAGGGGGGTTACTGTTTAATCCTCCTCGTGTAGTATAGCTTCCAAAATAAGGTAAATTGGAAACGGTGCTGGCCGTACCATAACCATGATTATAGGCTTGCCCAGGTCGGCTACGCTGATTATGACTCATAAAGACATCTTGAATATAGCGAGCAATCAAGGTGACACATTCTCCATCACTCCATGCTCCCAGATGATGCCTGTCATGGCGAGTAATTACACGGTTTTGAGCTTTTGCCCAATTGATAAATTGGTCAATCTTGGGATTTGTAGAACCACCTCCACCATTGTAATGAACTTTTGCAGTGTTAGGATGTAGGGTAATATAACCTCCCTCAAAATTCTGGCGAGTCACATTGCCGTGCCAGAAGGGATCGCTGGTGGGATAACCTAATTTACCGGGGCCACCATGATCTAAAAAGGCTTGGCGAATCTTGCCAGAAATGTAATACGCCTTATTGCTGCCATAACGCTGCATCACAATCCCCGCACCATTCGGACCATTATTAAAATCCTGAATAATGCCATGACTGCTCCAACCATGTACATCGTTTTTGGGAATACCTAACTTGGCATAACCCCCATGACGGTTAAACGCATCAATAATGGCTTGATACTTCTTGTTATGCTTATTCAAACCAACCACATAATTGGAAGCCTTCTCATAATTGAGTTTAGCCTTTGCACTCCCACCATATTCCCGATGCTTCACCTCAATGGGATATTGACCACTATGGGTAAACGTTCCATATCCAGTAGTCTGAGTCGCCACTTCCATCATCTTATTGATCGGTTTCTGACCATTCACGGTTACAGTAAACCCATCATCGTGGGCAGCTTTAAAGCGATAAGTCCCCCGGTCAAAAGGTCGGTTACTCGTCCAACGCACTGAGAAATTATCCTCTGGAAGCCCAGGGGCAGGACTCCCCACACTCCAATTCCAATATTTGTCTAAGGAATAATCTTTTACTGGCACTTCCCGAGTCCGAGAATAAATATTCCCTTTAGAATTCACCACCCAAGGCGTACCATCAATCCCAACCGTTACCCGCGTTGCAGCACCCTCAACAGCTGTCCAATTTTCACCATTCCAACTATAAATCCCATAACCTGATCCTGTAGGATTTGTGCCGATCCGCCAAACAGAACCATCAATCCCCACCTCAATATCTTTAGCTAATCCTGGTATTTGTTTCCAGCCATTTCCTTCTCGCTTGTAGATATTACCTTGAGAATTGACCACCCAAGGAGTCCCATCAGGTCCCACGGTAATTCGTGTTGCTGCCCCACCAATTTCTTGCCATTTCTGACCATCCCAACGATGAATCCCATAACCACTGCCCGTCGGATTATCACCAATGACCCATACCATACCATCGGGATCAATACTAATATCCTTGGCCTTTTTGGACATCTGCTTCCAGTGATTTCCCTCTCGCTTGTAGATATTACCTTGAGAATTGACCACCCAAGGAGTCCCATCCGGTGCTACCGCAATTTGTGTTGCTGCCCCCCCGACTTCCTGCCAATTGTCATCCGTCCATTGATAAATTCCATAACCATTGCCCGACGGATTAGTGCCAATCATCCACATTGAACCATTAGCACCAATACTAATATCCTTGGCTTTTCCAGGTAATTGCTGCCACGCTTTAGCCATCTTATCCGTAATGCTATCCTGACGCACCACCAATGGATCGCCAGACCAATTGCGATTGGCGAAATATTCCCCACGCCACGCATCTGCCGGAATCGTTAACGTCTTCGATCCCGATTCGGCATACTCATAAAAAGTGGGATTGGTCATGCCAGGGGCCCAGAATAAGCGGCCACTTTCCAACTCTAATTCATACGCACCATTCCCCAGATGTTTTTGAGAAGCCACTGGGGGGCCAAATTGCTGTACCCCACCTGCATTCTGATACGCCTCCCACAGCTTACCAAAGACATAGTGAGCCTTGTTGCCATTGGCAGGGAATAAAGCTCCTCGTCCCTGTGTACCTCGGAATTCTTGATAGGTGGCGTTTAGCACCCAAGCTGGGCCTAGTAGTCCGGGGGGAACGTAGGGGACAAAACTCTCGTTTTTGATCTCCGAAATCGGCAGGCCAACAGCCCCCTCACCCAAAGTATTTTCTAATTCATCATGAGCCGCTTGTAACTCTGGTGCAATAGTATGGGGTGAACCATCCGAAACATAATCCCAATCTAAGTTCGCATAAGCAGACACCCTGCCTTCTGAATGTTCTACTCGTAAATTGTGGATACCTTCAGAGAGCGTCACTTCCACCTCATGGGGGGAAAACGGCGGATTTTCCCAACGATCAATGATTTTCTCTCCATTGATAAAGAAACGCATTCCATCATCCCCTTGGAGCTTAAACTTATAAGTTCCACCCCCTAAATAACGATGGGACGTTAGACGAGAGGAGAAATTATCAACATTAATTTCACTATCTGGACTGCCATGCCCCCAATCTCGCTCAAATCCCCTGGTGTATTCCAAGAAATTATCTTTCTCTAAGCGAGTGACAACAGGTGCGCCTTGTAACTCTCGGTTATTGAAATATTCAGCAGTCCAAGGTTGTAACCAACCCGAACCGTTACTATTCCATCCATTGGGATCGGCAGAACCGTACCAATACATGGGTTGTCCGGCCACTTTCTTCCAGTCCAATTCTAAAGCCGAAGAATATTTATTCTCGTAATGCTCAACTCGAATCCGGTGATACCCTTTATCGAGGGGAACGAGAGCTTTATTGGTAATAAACCCTTGGTCATGCCATTTGTCAATCACTAACTGGTCATCCACCCAAACTCGGATACCATCATCGGCCTGACTATCAAACTCATAGACCCCCGGTTCGTCAAAGTAACGAGTGGTACTCCAGCGATCTGAGAAGCGGTCATCATTACTGACATCACTTCCCCGTACATAAATATTTTCACCAGAATTAACCACCCAAGGAGTCCCATCCGGAGCAACTGAAACCCGTTTTGCTCCTCCCCTTACAGTTTGCCAATTTTGACCATCCCAACGTTGGATATTATAGCCACCACTCACAGGAGTTTCACCAATAATCCAAACTGAACCATCGGCACCAATTTCAATATCCTTGGCTTGACCGGGCATCTGCTGCCACTGATTCCCATTCCGTTTATAGATATTGCCACTATAATTGACCACCCAAGGAGTCCCATCGGGAGCGACTGAAACCCGTTTTGCAACTCCCCTTACGGTTTGCCAGTTTTGACCGTCCCAACGTTGGATGTTTTTGCCACTACTCGTGGGAGCTTCACTGATGCTCCAAACTGAACCATCGGCACCAATACTGATATCCTTGGCCTGACCAGGCATAATCTGCCACTGATTCCCATTCCGTTTATAGATATTGCCACTAGAATTAACCACCCAAGGAGTCCCATCTGAAGCAACAGCGATTTGAGTTGCACCGCCTGGCACTCGTCGCCAATCATTGCCTGTCCACTGATGGATGCTATAACCTCCTGATGTGCGATCGCTGCCAATCACCCAAATTGACCCATCCGCACCAATACTAATATCATGGGCTTTACCTGGAACCAGTCCCCACTCATCGGGTGGTGACAGAAGATCGGGAATACTTCCTGAACTCCAATCCTGATCGAGAAATGTGCTGTCTTCAGTGAGATGACCCTCTGGTTTTCCACTGAGACTGACATTATTAAAGACTTCACCACTCCATTCTGCTGGTGTATTGACGGCTTCCCAACGCAACGAATTGGCTGCACTGCCGCCATGTTCAAAATACTCAACCATCACCTGATGGTATCCGGGTTCAATGGCAGCAAAGGCACGTTTTTCTTCAAAGGGGGAATCTTTCCATTTATCAATGATTAATTCACCATCCACATAAACCCGTACTCCATCATCTGCACGGTTAATGAAATTATAGATACCCCCATCAAAATAACTGGTGGTAATCCAACGGGCCCCAAAATTATCTTCTGGAATGCCTCGCGTTCCTTGAGGTGCGCCGTTGCTGGCATGGAAACGCAGATCGCTCATGTCTTCATATTTAGACCATTCTGGCGACCCGGTTAAATTGCGATTATCCCAATATTGGGCGTGCCAGTTGAAGGTACTGCTTTCGCCACTATCGGGTAAACGGTTTAAGGCTTCAGTATCATAAGCGATCGCACCATGTGAAGGATGCCACAGCATATAGCCCCCTTCAAAATGCTGTTTCACCCAACCATTACCAATGCCTTGTTCTCGACTGGTGGGGAAACCTAACCAACTTGATGGGCCACCTAATTTATCGTATTTCCCGCCAATTGCGCCCCAAGTGGGATGTGCGCCATGTTTAGAGAGCCAAATTTTACTAGGAATGCCTTTTGCCCCTCGGAAATGTTGGACAAATCCTCCACTGTCATCTAAACCGCCTTGAACGGGGATAGCATCGGTTTTGGGATAACCCACATATTCTGCACCACCAAGGTCTAAGAATTTTTCCCAAATCTGACCGCCAACCCAGTAGGAATTATCATTGACGTTGGACTTCATAATCGCCCCCCGTCCGGCTGACCCCCAATCAAAGTCTTGTGTATAACCGCCCGCCCAAGGATGGACATTATTAATGGGGAAGCCTAAGACTTCATGGCCACCATTGCGGTTAAAGGTATTCACATAGGTTTGATGAACGGATTGGCCATCAAAGCCGACTAGACTTAACGGTAAGGGTTCATTTTTGGGGGGTGGAGTGGTGGGTGTTCCCGTTCCGGTAATGTAACTAATGGCTTTTTGTCCATTCCAGATAATATAGCCTCCCTCGAAACTTTGTTTCAGGAAACCATTTCCTAAATCGACGGGTTCGCTGGTCGGTTGTCCTAATACCCCAGTTGCTCCCCCATCTTGTTGATATTGCTCGCCAATCTGACCGTAGAGTGGGAAAACACCGTACTGATTTTCAACAATGACCCCATTTTCAAATTCTTGAATGTTGTTGCCATTAGCATCAGTCTGGACATTCGAGGTGGGATTCCCTAGCCCCGTTTCATGGGAATCGTAAACTGGGAAGAACTCTCCATCTACCGTAAAACCGTTAATGTTGACGAACTGTGGCAGCCAATCTAAACTGATTCCGGCGGATAAAAAGTCTTCCTTATAATCCACTTCAATATCGTGGTAGCCTCCTTGGGACTCAAAATAGGCTTGTTGGCCAAAGCTGCCATTAAACCAAGCAGAAATCAGTTCTTGTCCATCAATGCGAACGCGACTGCGATCGTCTGCTCCCACTTTAATCAAATATTTACCTGGTTCTAAATAGCGTTTGGCTGACAAGCGCATGGAGTAATTATCCGTTAACCCCTTCGGGCCACCATGCCCCCAATACTTCGATAATTTGCCCCAAGCCGTTTGATCCGGTAATTCTTCACTCCCGTAGTAATGAGCAAAATCACCATTATAATAGTCAGCCCACCAACCTCCATTATCAATCACACTTTGTTTACTGTCTGGAGATTCCATAATGGTGCGAGTTGGCCCGTCTCCGTAGCGAATATAGCCATTTTCAAAGTGTTGGTGAATAACTCCATTTCCTACACCAATTTCTTTACTGGTGGGGAAACCTAAACGACCTTTTTGTCCTCCTTCTTGATTGAGATAGTGTGAACCAATTCCTCCGAACACTGGGAAAATGCCGTGGTCTGACTTGAGAATTGCTCCACCTTGGAAGTTTTGTCGTTCTCCACCATTGTCAATATAGTGCCAATGTAATGAGGTGGGTTGGCCTAAAATGCCACTTGCCCCTCCAGTCGCATTCCAAGTGTCATAAAAATCGCCTGTTACCTGATACGTTGGCGGTGGGGCTACTTCCTTGGGAATTTCAATCCAATCTCCCGCTACGATGTAATGAGGATTAGCAATATTATTATGCTGGGCAATCCACATATAGTAGTCATAAGCACTACTTCCCAAGGTTTGTTGCGCGATCGCGCCTAATGTATCGTACTGTTGAATTTGATAAGGAATCCAATCATAATATTTCCCATTTTTCCAGAACTTCTCACTCGCAGCGCGTTCAGTGGGAGTGAATTTATCCTCTCCTCCCCAAGTCGTGGGAATTAACAGGTTATTCGGTTGATACACTTCCCCCTGCGTTTCCTTAGCCAAAGCCACCGCCGCCGGTAAATTGAATAACCCAGCCCCCGTTTCGGCATCCCAACCCACTTCTCCCAAATCTTGGGCCGTATTCTTCACCACCTCAATCACCTGACGATAACTTAACTCCGGGTTAGCAGCCCAAACTTGGGAAATGCCCCCCGATACCTTCGCCGTGGCCACCGACGTTCCGGCCATTGTGCCGATACTCTCCTC
>NZ_JAQMSD010000342.1 GCF_028330525.1 Spirulina sp. CS-785/01 | reverse complement strand
TTTGGAGTCGCCCTCACCCCCCAACCCCCTCTCCCAACCTTGGGAGAGGGGGAGAAAATGTCTCTCACAAGTGTCTGAAACAACGGTGTCTCGTTCTACAATTTCTCACCTTGACAGGGCTGGGTGGGCATTGCCCACCCTACAATTCTAGGCTAACGCCTCTTTTAACTGGGTTTTAGCTGTGTCTAAAGCCTCTGATAGCTTGCTGGCATCGCGGCCTCCCGCTTGGGCTAAATTGGGACGGCCACCGCCCCCTCCACCGCAAATTTTGGCAATTCCGCCGATGAATTTTCCGGCTTGGAGTTGCTTTTCTTGGTTCACTTTTGGACTAAAGGCCGCTACTAAACTGACCTTCCCTTCTGCGGGAATAGAGGCTAAAACAACCGCACTTTCGCCTAACTTTTGTTGTAACCGTTCGGCGGCAGTTTGTAAGGCTTTGCTGTCTAATTCTCCCATATTAGACACTAACACTTTATACTCGCCAACGGGTTCTGCTTCGGCTAAAAGTTGGTCGGATTTTGCTAAGGCTAACTCATTTTTAACCGTGTTCAGTTCCTTCTGAGTGGCCTTTAATTCCGCTTGTAATTTGTTGACCCGTTCGGTGACTGCTTCGGGTTGGACTTTGAAGCGATCGCTCAATTCCTTCACTACTTTATCCCGAACATTCAAATAATCCAACACAGCCGGGCCAGCCACCGCCTCAATACGACGGACTCCCGACGATATACCCGCTTCAGAAATAATCTTAAACGCGCCAATTTCGGCCGTATTCTTCACATGAGTTCCCCCGCAGAGTTCCATAGAAACCCCCGGAAAATCAATCACCCGCACCTCATCCGCATACTTTTCGCCGAACATTGCGATCGCACCCTTGGCCTTCGCCTCCTCCAACGGCATAATATCCGTCGTGGCATCGTGTGCTTCCGCAATCCAAGTATTAATTTGCGCCTCGACTTGTTCCAGTTCCTCCCCAGTCACCGGACGGGGTAAATTAAAATCAAAGCGCAAATGATCAAACGCAACCAACGAACCCGCTTGAGAAATAGACTCATCAACAATCTTCTTCAACGCCGCCTGTAACAAGTGCGTCGCGCTATGATTAGCTTGGGCCCGACGACGACAAGCGCGGTCAATGGTTGCATTCAGCGTATCGCCCACTTGCAACGTCCCCCGTTCCACGCGACCATAATGGATGAAAATCCCCGATTCTTTCTGGACATCCTCCACCCGGACCACCGAGGTATCCCCACTCAAAAATCCCTTATCGCCAATTTGTCCCCCAGACTCCGCATAGAAGGGGGTTTGGTTAAGGACAATTTGCACTTCTGTTCCTGCTTCCGCTTGCTCAACCCCTTGACCGTTCACTAAAACTGCCTCTACTTTAGCCGTAGAGTGGGGGTCAGTATAGCCTAAAAACTCCGTCGGATGGATTTTTTCCGCGAGTTTATCTAAACTTTCCTGTACCGTCAGATCGATAGTTTCGTGGGCCGCTTGCGACGTAGCAATTTGTTCCTCCATCGCTGCATTAAACCCAGCAATATCCACCGTTAACCCGTATTCTGCGGCAATTTCTTGGGTTAACTCTAAGGGGAAACCATAGGTATCATAGAGTTTGAACGCATCTCTCCCCGGAATTACGGTTTTTTTGGCCTTTTGTACCGCTTCGATGACTTCGGCCAGTAATTTCTCCCCGCGTTCCAAGGTTTTCAGGAATTGGGACTCCTCCCGTTGTAACTCTGCTTTGATCACCGCTTCTCGTTCTCTGGTGTTGGGATAAGCGTCCTCTGAGAGTTGTATGGCGGTTTCGGCTACTTTTGGGGTAAACTCCCCTGCAATGCCTAATAAGCGGCCATGACGCACCACACGGCGAATGAGACGACGTAAGACATAACCGCGATCGCTATTCGAGGCAATAATACCATCGGCAATCATGTGAACCACAGCGCGAACATGATCCCCAATCACTTTTAACGAGACTTTCTGACTCTCATCCGCTTTTTTATATTCAATTCCCGCAATTTCCGCCGCCGTGTCAATAATGGGAAGAATGAGATCAGTCTCGTAATTATTGGGAACGTCTTGTAAAATTTGCGCCATCCGTTCCAACCCCATCCCCGTATCAATATTTTGCTTTTCTAGGGGGGTGAGATTCCCGTCTGCATCCCGGTTATACTGCATGAAGACGAGGTTATAGTATTCAATAAACCGGGTATCGTCTTCTAGGTCAATGTCCTTATCGCCCCGTTCTGGGTGGAAATCATAGTAAATTTCCGAACAGGGGCCACAGGGTCCTGTGGGGCCAGATTTCCAGAAGTTGTCTTCCTCTCCCATGCGTTGGATGCGATGTTCGGGGACTCCAATTTGATCTCGCCAAATGGCAAACGCTTCATCATCTTCTTTATAGACACTCGGATAAAGACG
Source organism: Spirulina sp. CS-785/01 (assembly GCF_028330525.1). Taxonomy (GTDB): domain Bacteria; phylum Cyanobacteriota; class Cyanobacteriia; order Cyanobacteriales; family Spirulinaceae; genus JAQMSD01. Next base: position 59,828 of record NZ_JAQMSD010000342.1, on the reverse strand, counting down.
GTCTGCGGGGAGTCCGAATACTTCCGTCGAGAGTTCCCAAGACCAGGCAATGGCCTCCTCTTTAAAATAGTCCCCAAAACTGAAATTCCCCAACATCTCGAAAAAGGTGTGGTGGCGTGCCGTGCGTCCCACATTTTCGATATCATTGGTGCGAATACATTTCTGGGACGTTGTTGCGCGATCGCAAGGGGCTTTCCGTTGTCCCAAAAATATCGGCTTAAAGGGTAACATCCCTGCAATAGTCAGAAGAACCGTGGGGTCTTCGGGAACAAGGGAAGCACTGGGTAAGATTTTATGCTGCTTCTGTTCATAGAACTCCAAGAACTTCTGACGAATCTCATTCCCAGAGAGAGATTGTAGGGTAGGGGTTTTGCTTTTTTTAGGTTTAGCGGGTTTAGCCATAGGAGCGTAACGTTAACGATATTACTAGAGCTTGCTTTGTTTCATTGTGACACGAAGGCTTAGGGGTTGTGGTATCAGACCAACCAAAGGAGGTGACAGGACACCCAGTAACCTCCCAAAGTCTGTCTTCCCCTCCTTCGGTACAATCAATCTAGACCCCTATCCAAAGAACCGCCATGACTCCCATCGTTGAAATAAGTGAAACCGGAACATTGCAACTCCCAAAGGAGTTTGTCCAACTCCTATCCCCTCATACTCGTTTTCGGGTAGAACTAGAAAACGAAAACCGTCTAATTTTATCTCCTCTACCTCCCGAACAACCCTTTTGGGCTACAGCAAGTCCAGAAGAACGAGTGAAACATTGGCAGCAGTGGGTACGAAGTCATAATAATAAAAATAGTCCCAATTTATCTGATGAAGCCTTACGACGAGAAAACATCTACGAGTAATGGAAAAATATTTACTAGATACTAATATTTTACTCAGGAGTAGTGATGCTAACTCATCGTTGCAAGCAATAGCTGAGAGAGCAGTCAGCCAACTTCTCAGACAAAATCACCAAATCCTATAAATTGTGAGCAACGGTAGAAATGATCAAAAATCAATTTCAATTACTTCAACTTTATTTTTATCGGGATCAAAACAATTAAAGTATCTTCTCCCGTATCTTTGCTTGGTTTCTATTTTTTGATCAGGATCATACTTTTCTATATTTCTATATGCCGCTTCTAAATCCTGTACTTCAATATAAATTTCATGGGATGAAAATTGCTGATTATTCAAATTTAATTGCACTAAGACAATCCCACTAAATGTTACTAGCGTATCAGTTTCTTTATCCACTTTCAAGCCAAATACTTGTTCGTAAAATGTTTTAGATTTTTGAAGATCAATAACAGGAATTCTAACTGCTAATCGAATAGCATTGACTGATTCAAATTTTATATCTTGATTTTTATCTTTTTTATTAGATAAATGTAGTTTATTTTGGGATTCTACTGGCTTAAAATCAGAGATACGTTTTCTGAATAGTTTAGTAATATATAAAAGTTGATGATCTTTAGTATCTAGCATCCAAGACGTTGCTACCGTACTTTGAGATAACGGTTGATGTTGAATTATTCTAATAATTATTGCTTGACGTTGATCGGGTAAAATAACTGAATTTCTTTCTTGTGAACTTTGCAAAGTTTCCAAGAAATTATCAATATCTTTTTTCGTAATTAGTGGATAATCCATACAATGCTCAGGGACTTGTATATGTTTGAGCAATAGTTCAGGAATGTAACTGAGATATTGAGCGTCCTGTATCTGATTAGATAACTCTCCTAACCATTCGATTCCTTTAATTGCACCTAAAATTCCTCCAGTCATAGAAGCCAGAGTATCAGTATCACTCCCTTGAGAAAAGGCAGCTAATTTTAAACCATTGATCGGTTCAACAGCATAACTAGAAGCCAGAAAAATTGAGGCAATAGAAGTGATTGTGCCTGATCCTTTTTCTTTTCCAAAACATCCTATTTTTTCTAATATAGCTTTCTCAATAGAAAGCGCACCTTGACTTAAACCCTCTTGTGCTATTTGTAACAACTGTTGAATTTCTTCGATAGTCTTTTCCCATTGATTTTTATACTCAGCAGAATTGAAGTTTGCTATTTTTGGCATGATTGGATGATGGTCTGGAAACTTAGACCAAACTTCACTTTCTAATATTACTCTTTGGATAAGTTCACCGTATGGTAAAGTATCTTGCTTCTTTAAGGCTAACCAAACAGCATATCCATAAACTAAACCACCTAACAAAGCTCTAGGATGACCATGGGTTGCAATACCATTTAAAATAATATTTTGGGCAATCGACTGAAAATTATCTTCATTCATACCCCATATACAATGAGGTAAAATTCGCATTGCTACTCCATTGCCACCCGCTTCAAAGTAGCGATCTTTCTTGTCAGACAACCAAGGGGGTGTCCCTTCTAACCAAGATTTAACTGCTCGCTTAGTTGCACCACCACCACCTCGCTCATATTTTGTCCAAAGTGGTAGCTCTCGTTGGGTAAAATGACCATACCATTTTTCTCCATACAGGAGACTTCTGGCAGTGCATAAAAGGAGTTGTGTATCATCGCTATATTCTCCTGCACGAATTAACTCTTCATAGGGAAAATAGCGGTTGCCTGAACGACGTTTCCATTCTTGGAATACAGCTTTTTGGATTTCTTGATTCTTTGGGGGTGGATCCAGTCGTTTTTTAGGGAATTCTTGCGGCCATCCCAGTGCATCCCCAACTGCTGCACCCACTAATGCTCCTTTCGCTTTAGTGAGTGGTGATAATTGATTATGATACTGACACTGTTTCATCTTTTATACCTCGTTTGCTTTCCAAGGTGTTTCTTGGGGTCGCTGGCCTTTTCTGATGAATTGACTTAATTCACGTTTTTTAAATAGAGTGGGTGCTATTACGAAATTTAACTGATCTGGGTTAACTCCTAATAGCTCAAGTCGTGCTGCTTCGTTTTTAGCTTGGGTTTCTGTAGGAACTGCGATCGCTACAATATCACGACTAGCAATTTGGTCAGGGATCAGTACCTCTGCTTGATCATCGGTGGGACAACACGCTAAATGCCGAAAATTACGAGTTCTGGTTTTTCCAGATTTTCCAAGAACGGAATTGGCAAACAGAGACAAAAAACCTTGCTCTCCTGCAATTATATTCCTCCCATATCTAGAGGCCGCATTGCGTGGACAAAAACGAGTCCCTTGTTCCCAAAGATAACTTGAATTGATGAAAAGAACAACCCAGTCTCGAAAGATGGTATCCTTGGCTCGTGCGCAATCAAAATACCAAGCATTAGGATACTCGATTGAACAACAAATATATCCTTCATGTTGATCGAGTCGTTCTAAATCGGTTTGAGTAAAAACATTCCGTTCATCTTCTTGGAGTTTCTGAGTGGCTAAAATGCCAGTTTCACCTGTCAGAATATGAACTAAATTACGGGATGGTGTGAAATGGCATAAACGAGTAATTCCCCGTTTTTTGACTTCATTGTGAATAATATTCATACCTATTGAGAATGTTGCAAAATACGATAAAGATTAGGATTTAATGGTAATAACTCAGTCAATTCTTGATGATAAGTAATTAATAAACGACTTTTTGCACGAGTCACTCCGACATAAAGTAAACGTCCATCTCTACTCATTGCTTCGGTTTCTCCAAAAGTTTCTACAATTTGAGGGTCTGGCAATCGCTGTTTATTACAAAACGGTAAAATCACTAAATCAAATTCTAACCCCTTGGCAGAATGATATGTGCCATAATAAATTTTTGGGGAATTCAGTTCCAATCTTTGCATTTTTTTATGCAATTGCACACTTTCTGGTAAATATCTTCGACTTGTAATAGCTTGTTTTATCTGTTTTTCATCTTTGCGATCGCGACATAAAATTGCCACAGTTTCAGACTGTTTAATAATTTGAATAGCTTGCTGAACTACTAGCGAAATTTCATCTATACGAGAATTACATTTAACAATTGTAGGTAATGGGCCATCGGCACTTGGGGACTGAGGTTCAACTAAGTCAGGAACACCTCTAAAATAAGACATTTGAGCTATTGCTAAACTTAATTGAGCAATTTGTTTAGAGTTTCTATAATTTTCTTCAAATTCCCAAATCTCTGAATCGGAAACATTGAGTCCTGCACTTCGCCAAGAAATACGATGTCCATAAATCTGTTGTGCTATATCTCCAAAGAAGGTTAAAGAACCATCAGCAGGAATTGCGAGTGATAAAGAACGAATCATCTCTGGGGAAAAGTCCTGTCCTTCATCAATAATAATATGTTTGTAACGTCTTGTACTGGTATCTTCTTCTAATTCTTGACAGACAGTTGTTGCAATATTGTCCCAATCATATTGATAATTACTATCAGATAAAAGTTCCTGATATTGTTGATAAGCAAGAAACAAGAAATCTCTATATTGTGGTAATATACGAGTCCCTAAAAATTGATCGCTCTCAATCCTTTGATAGTTTTCTAATGTCAAAATTCCCTGCTGTGACATCCAGCGAAATTCATCTTCAAAAAAACTAACGGGTTTATCAACCAATGGATGGTCTGCAAAGTGATTTTTTATTTTTTGAAGTGCTTGTTCAATTAATTTAAGTTTTTGTGTATTATCAAGGATAGAATTTCGAGATATTTTTCTTCGAGAAGCAAGATAGCCTCTCGCAAATCTATGATAATTTTCGATAACTACATTATTTAATTTTTTTTCTCTCTTTTGTAGAGATTGTAAATAAGTTACTAAAGTACGATTGAAAGTCACTAATAACGTTTTACCTCTATGCTCAGTTCTAGGATTAGATAAATAGGCTGCTCTGAGAATCGCTAATGTTGTTTTACCACTTCCCGCAGTTCCCAGTACAACAAAGTGTCCTTGGGATGGTAGATATAAAACTTCTTTTTGACGACCTTGAGGTGTAGGGAGAGGCATAGTTACTCATAGACATCAGAATATTAGCTCTATTGTACCCTTAACCCTTACCGTATCACCCCTACTCCTCCCAGTTTTCTAGAGGATCATCCTCCTCTCGATAACGAGGCCGATGGGGTTTGTCCGGTTGACTCCCTCTCCTCCGTAAGAGAAGGGGGAGGACTCCCTCTAAGAGTCACCCCACCCCGACTGAAAAGGACAAAAACACCCCAAAGGGGAGTTCTACGGACTCAAATGCGAAAAAGCGGAGGGACACCAGTTGGATATTCTGAATGGAGAGGGTTGCGACAAGTGCTAACAATACAATGTCTTACTACAAGAGGCCGCAGAAGCAGCAGAGTATAATCAAGGATAGATAATAGTTGATAGTCTTCAATGGAACTGCTTCAAGATGAGCAAGAGATCAAGCTACTCTGTAAGGAGTTTGTCAACTTGCAAGTACAATTACTGGAGAGGTTTGGAGAACAGGTTTCAGACGTGAATCCTCAATGGCCGCTTTTAGATTGTCCCAAAAACGGCGAAATTATAGCGTGTGGGGAAGTCTGGACATTTCAGCGACATGGTACAGGGATTTGCTTCACAGGTAAAACATCAGGACGTATCATTGATGCTCATGATGAAGTCTTCACCCATCCCCAAAAGATCGACAGTTGGCGGTTTTCACAATATCTTGAGTCTCTGGGACTGCAAAAAATTAAAATAAATGGAGACTGGATAGATATTCTTGAGGATGAGGAGGTATTAGCGTGTTATCTCTCTACTCTCAGTCCAGAATAAACACCGTCTCCCCCTCTCTTAACGGGGTTTGGCAAAATCAAGGGTTAACGTCTGGAATAACTTATACCATAGGTGTAGTTAATCCCAACGTAACATCGAGTTTAGACGATCCTGCCATGAGCAGTAACGAAGACCAAGTTGGACAAGCCTTACGACTTCTCTCTCAAGGGTTATATCCCTATGTGGAACAACAAATGAAAGCAGTTTACCGAAATAATTGGCTTTCACAAGCGCAAGACTGCGTATCTCACAAACAATTACCGAAACAAGACATCCAAAAAACGCTACAAGAAGATGTATCTGTATTATTGACTGTTGTTAACTGTGAATGGGATTCAATTAAGAAAAAAGCAGACTTTTCACGTGCAGAGCGAGGATTAGTCGATGAATTGATTGATGTCCGTAATAAATGGGCGCATCAAAAGAGCTTTTCTAATGAAGATACCTATCGTGCTTTAGATAGCATAACTCGTTTATTACAAGCAATTGATGCAACAGAAGCGCAGAAAGCTGAAAAATATAAGCAAGTTGCGCTCAAGTCTCTCTTAAAAGAACAGTCTAAACCGTCTCAACGCTCTCAAACCCCCAAAGAAAAGCAACTCAGACAAGCATTACAAGAACTATTACAAAAAGCTCCCTTTAACAATGTAGAGCTTTTAGATTTAGCTCTTACTCGCACGTCCTATCTCTACGAAAATCCAAAAGCGGCACAAGGAGATAATGAACAATTGGAGTTTTTAGGGGATTCGGTCTTAAATTTTTTAGCCGGAGATTATCTCTATAATCAATCCTTGGACTATTCAGAGCAGGAATTAACAGAATATCGTTCTTTAATGGTGCGAAATTCCCAGTTAGCTAAATTCGCTCATCAACTCAATTTAATTCAATGGGTCAAACGAGGTAAAGGAGAAAAACAAGATAACAATGACGAATCTTTACTTAGCAATGTATTTGAAGCCCTGATTGGTGCATATTATCTAGATTCAGGAGTTGAAGCGGTGAAGGACTTTTTAGAGCCGTTTTTTGAGTCAGTGCAGCAAACAGCAGAGAATTTATCAACTTCATCCAATTCTATTTCACAAGGTAACGGAGGGAAAGATTACAAAAATATATTACAAACTTGGGCAGCTAAAAAATACCAAGCTAAACCTGAGTATATCATTTTACAGGAGTCAGGGCAAGATCATGCTAAAGAATTTAAGTTTCAAGTAAAAGTTAAAAATAAAAATTATGGTCGAGGAAGTGGAACAAGCAAAAAAGAAGCTCAAAAACAAGCAGCCTATGATGCTTGTAAGCGGTTACAATTAATTTAATTGTCAGTATTTAGGGTGACTAGATGAGTCCCCTAAATATTTCTAATTATCCCCCTCTTATCTCCCTTAAAATGGGGGATAATAGAGGATACTTCACTGTCAGCATTCAGATATTGTTGATCTAGTAAGTTAACCCCTGACAATGTAACGGCTATTTAAGTTCCTCGTTGGTCTTTGAACCCGTTTTTAACAGGTTTAACCCAAGGATTATTAAGGTGACTCCTCCCAGTTTTCTAGGAGATCATCCTCCTCTCGGTAACGAGGCCGACGGGGTTTGTCCGGTTGACTCCCTCTCCTCCGTAAGAGAAGGGGGAGGACTCCCCCTAAGAGTAACCCCACCCCCACCGAAAAGGACAACAACACCCCCAAAGGGAGTTCCACTGACTCAAAGACGAAAAAGCGGAGGGACACCAGTTGGATATTCTGAATGGAGAGGGTTGCGACAACCACCAACCATGCAGCAATGATCCCAGATGTGACTAAATTGACGATCGCATTCATAATTCCCAAGCAAAGACCACCCTCCCATTGTCCGCTCTGTAAAACTTACTCAAACTTAACCATTTGATGTTCACTTCCTACCTTGGATCTTCGGAGACCTTTCCATCAGTAGGCTTACAAGCCTGAGCTATGCTCGTATGTATCGAAAAGCAAAAAAATAGCTTTCCAATTATGGTGAGGCTTCTAACTTCTCACTGGCTACAGAGCTTATCCCTCGCCTGTGGCACGTCTATCAAACGCCAGATAGCTTATTGCTGGAGGGGGTATCTTCTTTCGGCGACGGTGAAAAGACCGTTGACTATTGGTATCAATCTATCATAATGATGAAGTTTAAGCAAGTTTTTGAACACTGCTATGAACCCCCATTGCCCTTGAACCCATAAGCATCAGCTAGACAAACCCTAGCAAAATGTTAAATTAAGGAGCAGAGCTTATACCATTAGCTGTAAAATCCCCCGTTATTTGCCTAAATATAAGAAAAAGCCGGAGTTGTAACCGTGAATATCACCGAAAACACTAACGTCAACAGCTTACACAGCGAAATTGCTCGACTCAAAGACGACTTGCAAATGCGGGACCAACTGGTGCAACAGTTGTCGCAAGAACTTTTCCGCTTAGTCAAAGGAAACAACCAGTTAACTCCCCAACCCGAAGTCTCCGAACGTCACAAAGCAGAGATGCGGATGATGCGGGAACAATTACAGGAAGTCGAGGAACAAGTCACCTTCTATCAACAGCAAATTGCTGGACGGGACCAAGAAATCTATCAACTGCGTCAGTCGGTCCAAGAATACAGCGATCGCAATCGTATGTTAGAACAAGCCTTACAAGAACTCCCCCAAATCTATCGTCGCAAATTCGAGGAACGCATGGTCCCCGTCCAAGAAAAAATCGAACAACTGCAACGGGAAAACCGACAACTCCACGTGGAATTGCAAAGCGTCAGTTACCGTCTGGCCGTCAAAACCCGTCGCACCACCAACAAAGTGGACCTCCCCGAATTCTCCCGTGGCCTCTCTGGGCCCATCCCCAGTTTCGGGTCAATGTAACCCCAAACTCACCCCTCAAACAACTCCAGGGAGGTTATCTCAAACCTCCCTCTCTCTGTGTCCTCTGTGTCTCTGTGGTTCAAAAATGCAAAAACTCCTCCTCATCACCGACACCCCAAACAATAACCCCCTCGTCACGGCCTTTCAAAAAACCCTAACCCCCCAAACCCAAGTCCAAGTGGTGACTCCCACCACCTCCGTTAACCCCGATGCCGTTTACTCCCCCCTCACCTTCAACCTCCCCCACATAACCCCCCTCTTTATGGCCTGTCGAAACGTAGAATCCCTGCGAGACTGGGTACAGACGCACCTCAACTATAATACCGGAAAGGGACAATATTGGTTGCCCATGGTCTTAACCGCTAAAGGGCCCCTCTATGGGGAAGTCATCCAACAAACTGGGGACACCTATCAACAACCCTTCCATCTCCCGGACCAACAACGACAACCCCTCTATCATCTAGGTTACGAGTTACTCAACCATCTCAACGCTTCCCCGGCAGTATATAGCCTACAATTTAACCTAGCGGGAGACGAAATTATTTTCGATCGCGTATTTCCCTTCCCCCACCCCAGCAGCATTGCCTCCCTCGGCATTCAGTCCCCCGATCTGCTAACCTGTCATTGGCTCTGTTTAACCCAACAACCCATCCTAGATTTAATCATTAATCCCCATTCGTAGTACAGTTGGTAGTGAAGGCTTTAACCTGCCAAAAATCACATTCATAGTGAAGGCTGTAGCCTTCAAACCTCCCAACATGACAAACACCCAAAACATCCCCAAAAATAGCTTCCCCCTCTCCCAACTCCCAGGGATACCCCAAGAAATAACCGATAAATGTGCAGCGTCAAACCTCACCCACACCCACACACTGCTACAACACTGTACCACCCCCAAAGCGATCGAAACCCTTGCTAATCAATTACAAATTCCTACCCCTCAGTTAAAGAAATGGGTCGTTATGGCCAATTTAGCCCAGCTTGAGAGTGTCGGATGTGAGTATTGTGGCCTGCTTCTCCATGCGGGAATTATTTCCCCCTCCCAACTGGCCCAAACCTCCTTTCCCCGTCTCCATCAGCAAATTATTCGCTTTCAGGTGGCCACTACCCGACGGCGGGATTTAGCCCCCTCGCTGCAAACTGTGCAACAATGGGTTAAGGAAGCGCGATCGCTGGTTCAGCAGTCTTAATCCTATCCATAAGTTAGCTTGGTCATATAGTGACTAAATGGTGTTGTATGAGTACCGATGAGCAGGAAAATTACACCCCTTCAGAAACTATTTACTTAGAATTTTCCCACGAGAAATCCCATAAATTCTATGAGGTGACAGTGCAAGGGACCGGAGTCACCCTTCGCTATGGCCGCATTGGGACAACTGGCCGCTCATCTCGCAAAACTTATGCAACCGTTGAGGAAGCACAGGCCCAAGCGACTCAAAAAATCAACGAAAAGCTGCAAAAAGGGTACACCCGGCCCACAATAACAACAACAGAGACAGCAACAGAGACAGCAACAGAGACAACAACAGAGACAACAACAGAGACAGCAACAGAGACAACAACAGAGACAACAACAGAGACAACAACAGAAAAGACAGAAACCGACCATCCGACGGTGACTCCACCCCCTTCTCAACCCGCACTTCCTCCCCCTTCCCCTTCCTTGCTGAATGTTTCACCTATTGCCCCTCCCCGCGTGGCCAAAGCACATCTCCGCCAAACCACCTATCCCCTTGGGTTTCACCTGCGCGAGTTAAAGTATCGTAGCACAACTTTTTCTTTGCCGCGATCGCCGCTTTGTTTAGAAATGGTCGGCACATTCAAAAACCTCTCCCAAAGCAGTTTTACCCTCACCTTATCAGCCCAAGACGATACCGCCTATCGCTTGCGTTTTCGCCCCAGTGAAGGGCAAATGGTACAGTCGAGTGGGGCATTCGGCCAGAAACCTAGCGAGAAACCCGTCCCTCTCCCCAAAACCCTCACCTCCCAGCAACTCTTTCAACTGGTACTGGTGATAACGGCTCAAGGGGATTTTATCTTGTATCTGAATAATCAACCCTTCCCGTACACCCCCCAATATCGCCCCACCCAGCCCATTAACAAAGGGATACTCAATTATGACACCGCAGCCATCCATCTACAATTGTTGAGAGTATTAGAAAAACGGGGGGCTGATCAACAGACAAGTTATTCTAAACAGACAGTAGCCTCACCACAAACATCAACTGAGCCACCCCTAGAAGCCCCTAGGACACCGCCCAACCCCTTAGAGATACCAGACTTCCTACAGGAGTTACCGCCCCGCTTTGAGCCGTTGAGAGCGCATCTAGAAGCCCACTTAATCCCTTATATTAAATTTTCCATGACCCGAGTAGGGCAACCCACCCAAATTAACCGCACCATTGATTGGTGTGATGACCCCCTCCACCTGTGGCAAAGTAAAATTGGCGGTCATCCCTATTTACCTAAAGGGAGGAGTTATCCTGCCGACTCTAAAACTGGCCAGATGATGATGTTTTTGATGCAGATTAACTGTGGAGAGTTGCCCATTATCGAGGGACTCAACTTACCCCGTCAAGGACTCCTAGAATTTTATATCGGCTTAAATGTTCCTATGGGCAAACTCAGTCCCGAACAACACCGCGTCCTCTACTTTCCCGAAATTTCTCAAGAGCAAAATGACTTAATTACCGACTTTAGCTTTCTAGCAGAAACAGCGAGGGCTTTAGAATGGTATGACGACGTTTACACTTTAACTTTTTCCCCACAGCAAGATGTGTTCTGGTATGCTCGTCAAGAGTTGGATGCGTCCTTAGAGATGCCCCAAGACTTGCGAAACCTTTGGGATGACTTTGATGACTGGATTTATGACTATGAGACGCACTGTGCTTGTGAGAGGGGGCGTATCAATAAATTGGGGGGCTATCCAGAAACTCATTCTATTGTAGCAGAAATCCTAGAAGGGGCAAGGGGACGGTTGTTGCTGGAACTTCAACCTGAATTTAATTGTTCTGACAACTTTTATTTTTTTATTGAAGACCAAGACTTAGAAAACGCCTATTTTAATAATATTGAAGCCTATTTTCTCCGCTATTGAGTAATGATGTTTAGTTACCTGCTTCTCCTACTTTTAGTTGCCCCGTTGCTTGTTTCGGGGGCTATTGCCTATTTGTACAGTCAATCCCTTTTTTCGCTGGTGGGGGTGGTGCTAGGGGCAGCTTTTGGGGCAATTTTCATTCTCATCTCAGGGGTTTCTTGGCTCTACACCCTGCAACGAGAGTGGATGGAATCTCAGGCTGTCGGTTTTGTTTTTCTGCCTGTGATTTTGCCCTTTTATGCTTATACAGGCGCGATCGCAGGTGCAAGTTTAATGGCCATTCTCTCCTGTTACGGTCATAGAATACCCTTCCTGTTTCAAATGGTTGCCATGGGGGTTACGATCGGGTTAAGTGGCTTAATTCCGGCGACCATGACCACCTGGCCCAATTCTACAACAACCCACCCAGAACCCAGGTATAACAACAACCTTGTCATTATACCCATGTTGGCCATAGGGGTTGGAGTTGCCAGTGCTGGGGTTGCCAGTACCCTAGCCTATACATTAGCCTATTTTCTAGTCGCCCCTGGAGATAGAATAATATAAACTTATTTAAAAATCCCCAAAAATTGATATATTCTATTGAAATTGCAAAAGTTACAAAACGTAACCCCAACAAATAACCAAATCGAGCAACGAGCTTGCGTTCTTTGAGGCATTCCTGTAGAATAGAATTCCATTCTAAAATTAATATAATTCCTGCGGGTATTAGTACCCCCACCCCTCAACCCTTCCTCAACCCCCCATCACTCCGTCCCCCATACCCAGACAAAGACTATTCCACAGGCAAAGCCAAACACAAACTTTATAACCTCCCCCAAACAGGAGACTTGACAAAACAGCAAAGATATGTAGCGAGTCCTGAACCATCCTTTCCCTCCCAACGTAGAAAAAGTATTACATATTACTTCAAAACCGCCTCCTCCGTAAAACTACTCGCTATGATGAAGATCACAAAGATATTTTATTTTCATCACCCCGAACTTTGGTTGCAATCACGGAGACCTCTGTACAACTTCACACCTTGTCGGGGTAAGCATCACGGTAGGCAACTGGGAAACGAGAGAAGATAGAAACATCAGGAGAGGAGTTATACAGGTTATGTTCAGAGCAATTAAAATTCGTCCGGTTCTTTCTACATTAGCAGCCACCATCGTTGCCTTGGGGATGAGTGTTAGTGCCAGTCCCAGTTTAGCATCCGACGACGTGGCCCGCGTAGAACAGCAACCCAAAACCCTCAGCACCAACCTTCCCGATGGGACCTATCTCTACGGAGAGTCCCCCGAAGCTGGCCAAATTGGCGCATTTTACCTCGTCTTCACTGTAGAAGATAATAACGTCATTGGCGCATTTTATCAGCCTCGTTCCTCCTTTGACTGCTTTGTAGGGACTCCCCAAGAGGGACAACTTGCTTTAACCGTGACAGATAGTTATACTCAAGAACAATATACCCACGCCATTGCTATTGAAAACGCAGCGTTAATTGCCTCTACTGAAACTGTTAACGCCAATAACTTCAGCTTAGAGGGATTACACCGTCTCGACGAACTCAGCGAAATGGATAACCAAATTTTAGAAACCTGTCAAAATGATTTAGCCGATGAGCATGAGCAATAAGACGGGCTGACAAGGTAGAATGATGACGGCTCATCGGTGTAGTGTATTGTAGTCAAGTAGAATGTCCCTCTCTCCCGTCTTGAGTGGGGTTAAACCGAAAAAGTAGTCCGCTATCCATTTATCCCCAACCCCTATGACACTCCCCATTTACGAAGAAATTAAACAATTCTATGATGCGTCTAGTGGGTTATGGGAGCAAATTTGGGGAGAACATATGCACCACGGCTATTACGGGAAGTCGGGGAGATATAAAATTGAACGCAGACAAGCGCAAATTTTGCTGATGCAGGAATTATTGGCTTGGTCTGGGGTGACATCGGCCCAAAATATTGTAGATGTGGGTTGTGGTATTGGGGGAAGTACCCTCTATTTGGCGAAACAATTTCAGGCGGAGGCCACAGGAATTACCCTCAGTCCGGTACAATGTGAGAGAGCGAAGGAACGGGCAAAAGCAGCGAATTTAAGCGAGCAGGTAACGTTTCAGGTGGCCAATGCTCTGGAGATGCCCTTCCCTGATGCAAGTTTTGATTTAGTCTGGTCCCTGGAGAGTGGGGAGCATATGCCCGATAAAGGCAAGTTTCTGCAAAACTGTTATCGGGTGTTACAACCAGGAGGCCGCTTTATTTTGGCTACTTGGTGTCATCGGCCTACAGAGATGTTACCCTTGAGTGAGGCCGAAAAACGTCATTTAGAGGAGATTTATCGCGTGTATCATCTCCCCTATGTTATCTCACTTTCTGGATATCGCGCGATCGCGCAAAACTGCGGCTTCCAAAACCTGCGCGTTGATGACTGGTCTAGCGCAGTCGCCCCCTTTTGGGATATCGTCATAGAATCGGCCCTTAACCCCCAAGCCTGGGTCCAACTCTTCCAAAGCGGATGGGATACCATCCAAGGAGCATTATCCCTAGGGTTAATGAGTCAAGGATATCAGAAAGGGTTAGTCCAGTTTGGAGTCCTCACCGCAACCAAACCCCATTGAAGCAACTAACCCTTTTTTGGAAACCCATATAAGAGGGCAAACCTTACCCCCTTGTAAGGCCTGCACGTGAACCAATGAACAAAACGCAACCGTAGAATCACGTAACTTTACACCCCAAAAAACTCCGTAATTCTACGGATTTCTTGTGACGTAAAGAAAAAAATACCGGAATCTACGAATTTACCCTGTTGGTTCTGTGCAAAAATAACCAGTCCAAAAATAACCAGTCCAAAAATAACCAGTCCAAAAATAACCAATTGTGACTCAACTTTTCGAGAACCACCTAAACACATTCACTGAATGAATTCCCCTCAAAAAAAGACCTTAAATTACGCAAAATGTAGGACTTTATTTTCAGGTATCCTTCTAATATAGCATTAAAATAAAAATAGGGGTGCGCACAGACCAACAACTCAATAGCCTTGGTATCATAAACCATGAAACTCTCCGCTAGTCACTCATTAAGTCTCGCGTTTCTGGGTTGGCTCGGAGCTAATACTGTCCCATTAGTCGCCCACCCCCAAACCGTTACCCCAGCCCCAGACGGGACAGGTACAACTATCAATGTACAAGGACAAACCCTAGAAATTCAAGGGGGAACACTCTCCCAAGATGGGGCCAACCTTTTTCATAGTTTCCAACAGTTCGGCCTCTCCCCCGAACAAGTCGCCAATTTTCTTTCTTCACCAGAAATTAATAACATTTTAGCCCGCGTCATTGGGGGCGACCCATCCTCAATTAACGGCTTAATTCAAGTCATCGGAGGCCAGAGCAACTTATACCTCATGAACCCCGCAGGCATTGTCTTTGGCAACAATGCCCGTCTCAACGTCCCCGGAGACTTTCTCGCCACCACCGCCACCGGAATAGGCTTTGCCAACGGTCATTGGTTCAACGCCTGGGGGGACAATGACTATCAAACCTTAATCGGCACACCGAGCCAATTTGCCTTTGATCTCAACCAACCATCCCCCATCATCAACGCCGGAGAATTAAGCGTTACCCCAGACCAAAATATCACCCTCCTAGGGGGAACAGTCCTCAATACAGGCAAAATAAGCGCACCTGGGGGCAATATTACCCTCACCGCCGTCCCCAACACCTCCCGCGTCCGTCTCTCCCAAGACGGCCACCTCCTCAGCCTCGAAATAGAACCCCCCAGAAACCTCAACGGAGAAGTTATCCCCGTCACCCCCCTCGACTTACCCACCCTCCTCACCGGAAGCGACATCAACCCCCCAGATATTCCCCTCCCCGAAGACGCGGGAACAACCCTCGTTTCCGGGACATTAGACAGCCAAGGGACAACCGGAGGAGAAATTAACCTGTTAGGGGAACAAGTGGGACTGGTGGGGGCAAATATTAACGCCTCTGGACTCAACGGAGGGGGAGTAGTTCGCATAGGAGGGGACTACCAAGGCCAAGGTAATATCCCCAACGCCACCCAAACCTATATTAGTCCCAACTCCAGCATAACCGCCGATGCCCTAGACGGGGGAGATGCAGGCCGAGTCCTGGTTTGGGCTGATGACACCACCCGCTTTTACGGAGACATAACCGCCAGAGGCAGTGCCACCCAAACCAACTCCGACGGGGGGTTTGTAGAAGTGAGTGGCAAGGAAACCCTTATATTTCGCGGCCATGTGGACACCTCTGCCCCCTTGGGAGAGGCCGGACAACTGTTACTCGACCCCAACAACATTACCATTGAAAACAATGCCACCGACCCCGGTACAGTGGGAGATGGCCTTTGGGACTATACCGAAAACCCCGGAGATCAAACTATTGGGGTTGATACCCTAGAAACCTTATTAGCCAGTAGTTCTGTCACCCTACAAGCCAATGATAGTATCACTTGGGATGCAGACGCTCACCTCGACTATGACGGCATTGGGACGGGGAGAAGCCTCACCTTAGAAGCCAAAAATGATATTACGTTCAATGGACAAATTTTCGATTCTGTGGCGGGTGGGGATGGTCTGAGTGTTATTTTTAATGCCAATACCGATAATACTGGCGGCACTATTGGCTTCACTGCGGGTTCAGTGATCTCCACCAACGGCGGTGATATTATTATGGGGGGAGGAAACGACCCCACCGCCAACCCTGCAACCAACCCAGGTGGGCTTGTTACCAATGCCAATGGTATTAACTTAAATGACACGACCTTAAATGCGGGAAGCGGTAATATTTCCCTACGCGGCCAAGGGGGAAATGCCTTTGTTAATGCCCACGGGGTTAATATTGTCAACTCCCAACTGACCACCACGGGAACAGGACAAGTTTTTATTGAGGGTCAAGGGGGAAGTACAAACAATGATAGTGGAGTGCATTTACGCGATGGGACGACTATCAGCACGGAACAAGGGGATATTATTCTCAATGGTCAAGGGGGGGATAATGCCGGGTTTAACTACGGGGTGTGGCTACGCAGTGCCGGAACATCTCTCACCACCCAAACTGGAACGGTGCGTCTTACGGGGACGGGGGGGACGGGAACAGCCAACAACCAAGGCATTCGTCTCAACAATGGGGCCCAAATTAATGCCACCCATGGTAATGTTGCCCTAGAAGGCAGTAGCCCTAGTAATTTGGGCATTACAGTAGAGGATAGCATCCTACAAGGGGAACAGGCTCTCAGCCTCACAGCCGATGAAATTGACCTCACGGGAACAAGCCAACTCACGGGCAGTGGTACGCTGACCGTTAAGCCTCTCTCTCCGACTCAAACTATGACCTTGGGGGGGACGGTGGCGGATAATACCCTTAACTTAGATGCTAATGATTTAGCTAGGGTGCAAAATGGCTTTGGTGAGAGAATATTGGGACAAAATAGTAGTCCCCTTACGTTTGCTGAAGATATGACGTTTGTGGACCCTGTAAGGTTGCGGGGAGCGTCCATCAACACGGCAGGTTATACGCTTACGGGGGCGGATGACGCAACGATTACCCTTAATGCTCAACAAAATATTATTACCCAAGATATTCTTAATTCGGGGCGTGGGGTGAGTTTAACCAGTCAAAGCGGAACGATTACTACAGGAAATATTAACACTGAGAATGCTACTACAGGGGGCAATATTAGTCTCACTGCCCCTGGGAATATCCAAGTACAAACTCTCAACAGTCAAGGGGGACAACAAGGTGGCACAATAGCCGTCACCACAGAGCAATTTTTCCAAGGGGTGGGAACATTCACTGATCAAAAGGGAGTCCTGGCCAGTTTATCCAGTGCAGGGGGGACTCAGGGGGGGAATTTAACCCTCCGCCATGGTGGGGCAGGTATTACGCCATTTCGGGTGGGAGATGCCTCTGTAAACGGCACAATGGCGGCAGTGACTACGGGAGAAGTGACGCTTAACCCGTTGCAAGATTTCCTTTACACCTATCAAACGGGTAATCTCGGCATTATTAGTGTGGCTGCACCTATTCCTCCTCTTCCTCCGAGTCCTTCCCCTTCTCCCTCTCCTGGAAAAACTCCTGTTTCTTCTCCTCCTCCTGGGAGTCCATTTACCCCGGACTTGCCCAATTTTAACCCCATTGATTTTCACTTTGCAGCCAATTTTGTCTTCAATACCCCTTGGGACTTAATCACTAGCCAACAGTCCGGAGAAGCTGCATTACAAGCCTTTGAAGCGAAATTAAACGGTCAGTTTGCGGACTATTTCACGTCTAGCGCGGCCAATAAAGCTCTTTCGGAGTCGGGAGGGTTTCGTAATTTCTTTGGTGCGTCTGAGGAAGACGATGAGCGAGTGAATTTAACGCTTGTTAACTTGCAAGAGCGTCTCCGAGAGGTGACTGAGGCCACGGGGCAAAAACCAGCGATGATTTACGCGCTGTTTGTGCCGTTGTTTGAGGTGGATGATGCCGCCAACCCTCCTCCTAATGCGGTGCATCAGTTATATTTACTGTTGATTACGGCGGAGGGGAAACCGAAACTCCATCAAGTCCCGGTGAGTCAAGAAATGGCGGTGAAGGTGGCCCGACAGTTTCGCCGCACGGTGACGAATGCCCATCGAGAGGATTATTTGGGCCCTGGCCAAAAACTTTATGATTGGTTGGTTGCGCCCATTGAGGAGACTTTAGAGGAGTATGAGATTACTCATCTGACTTATTTGTTGGATGAGGGACTGCGGTTAATTCCTCTGGCGGCGTTATATGATGGGGAGCAGTTTTTAATTGAACGTTATAGTGTTTCGCTGATGCCGAGTTTAGCTCTGGCGGATTTGAGTTATGCTGATGTTCGAGAGATGAATGTGTTGGCCATGGGGATGGATGAGTTTGAGAAGACGGAAAATAGTGATTTGCCTCCCCTTCCGGCGGTGTCGATGGAGTTGGATGTTTTAACGAATGAGTTGTGGCCGGGTGAGTCTTATTTGAATGAGGGGTTTACGCAACAACGGTTAATTGAGGCCCGTCAGGATAAGCCTTATGGGATTGTCCATTTGGCGACTCATGGGACATTTCGCTCTGGGAGTCCCCAGGATTCTTATATTCAATTGGGCGATCGCACGTTAAGTCTAGATGAATTACGGGAGTTAAGTTTACATAATCCGAAGGTGGAGTTATTAGTGTTAAGTGCCTGTCGAACTGCGATCGGTAGTGCGGAAGCGGAGTTAGGGTTTGCCGGGTTAGCGGTGATGGCAGGGGTCAAATCAGCGTTAGGCAGTCTTTGGTATTCTAATGATGCGGGGACTATGGGGTTAATGACGACGTTTTATGAGTTTCTCGATGAGTCTCCTATTAAAGCTCAAGCCTTACGAGAGTCTCAGTTAGCAATGATGCGGGGGGAGGTTGTGTTTGAGGATGAGATGTTAGTTACTCCCCAAGGCCGTTTCCCGTTAACGCCGGAGTTGGCGGAGTTAGGGGATTTAGCGTTTACGCATCCCTATTTTTGGAGTGCGTTTACTTTGGTGGGCACTCCTTGGTAGATGATCAGTGATCAGTAAGCTGTTCATCATCTAAACTCAAACATTAAGAAGTCCAGAAATCCTGTAGTGCGACCATCTTGGTCGCTACGGTATCCCAATTTCAATGGGTAATAGTATATGCCTTGGGTTAAAACCCAAGGCTAATAGCTGAAACCCGTTAAAACGGGTTGATCGACTTCTGAGATGGCCTTGGCGGAAAATGCGAGTTAAGTGAAGGAGTTAAGATAAACTTCGGAATGTTGATAAGCTGTTGTACATTTAAATTGGTATGTGATAGGAGGGAATAGGGAAAGGGATTAGAGTATTTTTTGCTCGCTTGAAGAAAACCAGTTTAAAAGTGTTTTAGCTTAGTTGATATCTGTTTATTATAAGTTATGTAAGCTCTTTAGAGCTTACTACGAACTTATAGAATTAGATTATTGTATGAGTTGATTCACTTTTGAAGCGGCTTTTTTAGGTTTTCCGGAGATGGGGAACACTAAAATACTTTTTAGGTTTTGGTTGTTAATTAATTCATCTAAACGATTGAATTGTCTTTCACTAATGGCGATTCCTTGATAATTTTCGGCGTATTTTAATTCCGCTCGGAAATTACGGTCATTTTCATGATAAGATTGAATGAAAACCCGATCTACATTCCAGTTTTTCCAATCTGCTGCAAAATAGCGTTTAGCCCAATAGGGGTTATGATGACAGAGATCAAAACTGACGGTATTATTGGCTTTTTTCATTTCTGTAATTAAGGTTTGCACAAAGTTGGTTAAGTGCTTGGTTCGGTCAACATTTCCCGGTAATTCGGCGTGATAGCCTAAATAATCATCCCATTGAACGGCATCAATTTCAGGGTATTTTTGGACAAATTCAACGAGGATATTTTTAAAAAATTCTGCAATTTCTGGAATTTCTACATCGAGAACGTAATGATTAATGTCACTATAGGTTTTATCAATGCCAGGGACTAGCCATTTACGAGAAACCGCTAAATCAAAAATAGGGCTATTTTTATCAATTTTAATGCCTTTCTCAAAATAGGCGTGAACTTCCATGTCCTGTTTATGGGCTTCATCAATGAGCCAAGTTAACCATTGGTTTTGAAACTGGTTAGGACAACTGGAAAAGCCCAATTTTTGCTGCATGACTTGACTTTGATACATGGTACAGCCATTGCCCCAAACTCCGTGAATAATAGTATTAAATCCTTTAGATTTGTAATAACGAACTCTTTCCCGAATGGTGGCTTCATCGGCATTATTGGTGACTTGATAGCGACTTAAATAAATGCCCCGAATTTCTTTTTTATGCCAAGGGGTTTGGGGAGTTGCTTGGGGAGTTGGGGAAGGAGTGGGGGAAGGAGTGGGGAGTTGGGGGGAAACGGAGGGGGTGGGGGATGGACTGGGAGAAGGAGGGGGAGGAGTAGTTACATTAGGAGAATTGGCAACAGGTGAAGGTTCTACTGTAGAATAATCGAGAACAGACATTAAAGCGGGCATGGCCTGTTGTAGCTTCTCCGGTAGCAAACGACTCAGTTTAACTTGTTGTTTTTCCGTTAACCACCAATAGCCCCCATACCCTAGTCCCAATAATAATAAAATGAGAGAGAAGGGAATACTCCCGCATCCACATCCTTGAGTTTTTGTTTTTTGGGGGGTTGGTTGGGATTGAGGCGACATCAGAATAAAATTGTATTTATGAATATTGTATTACGTCCTCAGCGAGATTTGGATATTCGCGGGGCTTCTCTGTTGCAACAAAAAGTGTTGAATTTGCTGCCCCCTTCAGAACCCTCTGCTTGGGTGATTGATTTAGTGCAAGTTAATTCGGTGAATCATTTTGGCTTAACTGCACTGATGGGGATTCGTCGGGCGGCTAAAAAGCATAGCTGTTTGTTGTATTTACTGAATGTGAAACCTACGGTTCGCTATATGCTAGAAATTACTGAATTGGATCGCCAATTTACGATTCTAGAGCGACTTGATGAAGCGTTTTCGAGCAAAATTCGTCTGATGTTGTGTTAAAAGGCAAAGTAGAGAGAATGTTAAGTATGCAACGGCTATTAGGAGAGTATTTGATGAAATTTGGGTTGGTGTTGGTGTTGTGTGTGGGGATATTCTTGGGGGGGATGTCTCCCGCTTGGGCGAAACCTCCGGCCCCCGCAGCGTTTACGGTGGAACAGTTACAAGCGGGGGAAAAACGGGCGGGAGAAGCTATAGAAGCGGTTGAACAGGGGGATTTCGAGAAAGCGGAGGCGATTTGGGGGGAATTGATCGAGGCGTTTCCTACCAATCCGGCGGTGTGGAGTAATCGGGGGAATACGCGAGTGAGTCAGAATAAATTAGAGGCGGCGATCGCAGATTTTAACCAAGCCATCGAACTGGCCCCCAATGCCCCTGATCCTTACCTCAACCGGGGTATTGCCTACGAAGGACTGGGAGAATGGGATAAAGCCATCGCAGACTACGAAAAAGTCCTAGACCTCACCCCAGAAGACCCCCTCGCCTACAATAACCGAGGCAATGCCAAAGCCGGCCAAGGAAACTGGGAAGCGGCCCTGAGAGACTATCAAAAAGCCGTTGAACTCGCCCCCGACTTTGCCTTTGCCCGGGCCAACGCTGCCCTCATCCAATACCAAACCGGGCAAACCCAAACCGCCCTCCGTAACCTCCGTAATATTGTCCGCAAATACCCCATGTTCCCCGATGCCCGGGCTGCCTTAACCGCCGTATTATGGGAACAGGGAATGCAGGGAGAAGCCGAAAGTAACTGGGTGTCTGCTATTGGCATTGACTCCCGCTATCAAAACTTAGATTGGCTGGAACATATCCGCCGTTGGCCACCGCGTATGGTTGAAGCGTTAGAACGGTTTTTAACTTTGGAGAATTGAAACATCTCTGTCCCCTCCTCTGAGCGTTAAAATTAAGGCTAGATTGGCCATTCTGAGAAAAAACCGTGACTGATTCCCTTGTGGTGTCTCCCACCCGTTCAACCCAAACCTATCCCATCGTAGAAACCTTTCACTCTTTGCAAGGGGAAGGCGCGTGGATGGGAGTGAGTGCCTTTTTTATCCGCTTGGCGGGGTGTGATGTCCATTGTCCTTGGTGTGATACCAAGGAATCTTGGCCCACTCAAGGCCACCCCCAGCAGTCCATTACTGAGTTAACCCAAATCGCCCAAGAAGCGAATCCCGCTATGGTGGTGATTACCGGGGGAGAACCTTTGATGCACAATTTGTTCCCCCTCACTGCGGAGTTAAAACAAGCCGGGTTAAGGGTACATTTAGAAACCTCCGGGGCCCATCCGGTGACGGGAAATTGGGATTGGGTGACATTTTCACCGAAGCGATATAAGTCTCCCCATAAAAGTATTTACGAGCGCGTCGATGAGTTAAAGGTGGTCGTGGCGGAAGCGGACGATCTAGAATGGGCCAAGACGGAGGCTGACCAAGTGCCATTGACGGCGATCAAATACCTACAACCGGAATGGAATACGCCCCACAGTCAGCAGTTGGTGTTTGAATATGTCCTCCGTCATCCAGACTGGCGAGTTAGTTTGCAGACGCATAAGTTAATGGGAGTTCGTTAAATGGCTAAGGGAAAAGCAGTGGTGCTACTCTCTGGTGGGTTAGACTCGGCGACTGTCGCGGCCCAAGCGATGAGAGATGGCTATGAGGTGGTTGCCCTTTCGTTTCGCTATGGACAACGCCACGACCGGGAGTTACAGGCGGCTGAAGCTATTGCCCAACAGTTGGGGATTACAGAGCATCATACCGTGGATGTGAATTTGGCCCAGTGGGGGGGGTCGGCGTTGACGGAGGAAGGGTTGGATGTGCCGCAAGACGGGGTACAAAAGGGGGAAATTCCCTCGACTTATGTGCCGGGCCGGAATACAGTGTTTATTGCGATCGCGCTCTCTCTCGCAGAAGCTAAACAGGCCACCGCTATCTATCTCGGTATTAATGCGATCGACTATTCAGGATACCCTGATTGTCGCCCCGAATATTTAGCCGCCTATCAAACCCTCGCCAATGTCTCCTCTAAAGTCGGCCTAGAAGGGAAAGCCCCAAAACTCAAAGCCCCCCTAGTCCGAGAAACCAAAACAGAGATCGTGCAACGGGCCCTACGCTTAGGTGTTCCCATTGAGTTAACCTGGTCTTGTTATCAAGGAGGAGAACAACCCTGTGGGTTGTGTGATGCCTGTCGTTTACGAGATATTGCCTTAATTGAAGCCGGAAAACCCGAACTAGCCACCCCAACAGGACAAAAATTATCAGCAGAACATGGAAGAATGGGTCATTTACAAGGAGTTTCGCTTTGAGGCGGCCCACCGTCTCCCCCACCACGATGGCAAATGTCAACGACTCCACGGCCATAGTTGGGTGGGACGGGTGTATGTACAAGGCCACCAGTTAACCGAAACTGGGGCAAAACAAGGAATGTTGGTCGATTTTGGGGAAGTGAAACGTTACCTCAAACCCCTCCTTGAGCAATTTTTAGACCATTATTACCTTAACGAAAGCACCGGGTTAGCCAACCCCACCAGCGAAGCCTTAGCCAAATGGATTTTTGAGAAACTAGAAAAAGCTGGTCTCCCCGGCCTCCAAGCGGTAGAGGTTCAAGAAACCTGTACCTCTGGGGCAACCTATCGGAAAATAATTAATTAATTTTTGTTGCTGGTTATTTATTGTTGGTTCTTTGTGGTTTGTTGTGTGTTGATAATCTAAGTAAGTAGGCCAGAAACCGGGTTTCTCCTCAAAGTTGTAAAAAAAGATTATAAATTTGGATAGAAACCCGGTTTCTTCCCATTATATATTATCCATTACCCATTACCCATTACCAAAAAAATGGTTCAAGAACTAATTGATCTGCGACAAAACATTATAGAAGGACGCTATGAAGAAGCCTTAGAGTTAGTTGATGAGTTAGAATGGATGAGCAAAAAAGCAGTAATCCGTACAATTCAATCCTTTTTAGTGCGTTTATTAATCCATTTGATTAAAAATCAAGTCGAACAAAGACTAACCAATTCTTGGGCTTCTTCTATCCGTGACTCGGTTTTACAAATTCAAGATTTAAATTTAAAAGACAACAAGAAATCCTATTATATTAAACCCGAAGATTGGGATGAATATTTAGAAAATGCCTTAGATTCAGCCTTATTCAAAGCCAGTGAGGAGGTTTTACAAGGTCAATATAGTCCGTTTCAATTAGAAAAAGAAATTGACCCGGTTAATTTAATCAAAAAAACACAACTTTACTTAGAAATGACCTATATTTATTCCCCAAAAGAATTACGCCAAGAAATGAATCAACATCTAATTCAATTAGTGGGCGGCAAAAATTGGCAAAATGGCAACCAAACCTAATTTTTTGTAATTATAATTGGGTTGAGCATAAAACAAATTACCCATTACCCATCATCAATCATTTTATAACAAAACCATCCAAATAAAACCACCGGAATAGTTGAAAAGACTTGAGCATTATCAGAATGCCAATAGTCAAATAAATTTTGATAATGTGCCGCAAAGAAAGCTAAAAACGCCAGTCGAATTCCATTAACAATCACCACTAACCCTAATGCCACAGTCGGCACAAGGATTTTTTGGAATACAGAAGTCGGGAACAAAGCTAAAAAGAGAATAGCCAATTGTAGCATCCATAACATCGTTGCCACCCCGGTACAATGGGGATCAATCCAAGTGGCACGACTGGGTAAAATAATATAATCATTTTGATTAGAAACATTAAACCCTACATACCAGAGGAGAAAAGTAGAAAACTTCGCCATTCCCTGACTAATACCCAAAGTATTATTAAGCGGATGAACTAAATATTCGACTGGAATAGTGAGAATGGCTAATAATAAAAACTCTTGCCAATACTGGGCTAATTTTTTAATCCCTACGGCGATTAATGCCCACCCACAGCCTAACAGAAGCGGTAAAGCATAAGGACTCAAGCTCGCAAAATTCCCGTAACTGAGGGTTAATGTACCGAGAATGAGTAATCCCCCTAGGGCTTGTAAAATAGGAGGACTCGGTTGGTGGAAAAATTGTTTACGCTGGAGGCGGATTCCTAACGCTAGAGTAAAAATGACTGTGGTAATCTGAAAACTGGTGAGTCCTGCTTTTCCTTGTAAGTCGAGGGTAAGGATCAGTAATAGTCCAGCAAGTCCTCCCAACCCCCAGAAACGGGGGGAAAGAGAGGACAAACGTTTTTTGAGGGGAGAGGCTGCACGACCCCAAAATTTATCTAACGCCTTCAACTTTCCTCTTGCAGAATTGTTTTGTCTCATCTTTAATGTAAAGTAACAGAATTTGTGTCCGAGGGGGACGTGATGAAAACAGCGTTAGTTCATAGCTTAGGCGTTTTGGCCATGACGGCGACGGTGGCGGGATGGTCAACTGTCGCTCAGGCTTTAGATTTCAGCTTTTCTTTTAGTAATGGGACAGGAAATGTAAGCGGAACGATTTTTGGGGTGCCAACTACTGGAGGGGTTGCATCGTCAGTCAATGTTGTTAATTCCTCTATTGGTGGGGGTGGGCCGTTTCCGGGTGGTGGCACGTTCAACGTTTCTGGGGGAAATATTACTTCTGCCAACTATAGCGGAAGTAATGGCGGAACTTTACAGTTTTCTGGGACTCAGGGGACATTTAATTTTGGCGGCCAGACTGTTAGTGGTACGGCTAACTTTACTCCTGTCGGTGGGGGTGCGGCGGCTGCTCCTTGGGATTTTAACCCTACTCTTGGTGTATTATTAGGGTTGCTGCCTCTGGGGTATGGCTATCTCAAGAAACAAGGGAAGACACGGAAACGAGAAACTACCTTAAACGACTCGGTTGAGGTATAGCCCAATGCGATTAGAGCTTTTAGTAAACAAGACCTGTGGCTGATCATCCTACATCATCTTCTGACCCTGTACAGACCTCCTCCTCGGAAACTCAAACCCCTCAACGTCCCTCATCCTCATCACGGGGGAAGAAGGGGGGCTATTTTTTATCGGATTCGGCGTTTTCTAAGTCTTTGGCAATGCTTCCCCTGGCGGGTTATGCGTTGCTGAGTTTTACGGTTCTCGATTTTGTGTATTTGTTGTTTCCCCCTCGTCTGACTGATCCGGTTTGGCAGTTTGAAGTGATGACCAATTTGGTGGAACGGGTGTGGGCCCCTTTGTTGGGATTTGTTTTTATTTTTTATAATCGTCAGGAACGCATTGAGCGATCGCAAATGCGACAATTGCGGTTTCTCTCCTGGTTAGCGTTACTATTTGCCCTTTTCTATTTTGGCTTACTTCCCCTTGGAATTGGCAACACTTGGCGCATTTACCAACTGAATGAGGGTCAATATAATAGCCAAATTGCCCAACAAGCGCAACAATTTCAAACTCTACGCGACCGATTAGAAGATGCTGATACTATAGATGATTTAAATGTGATTGCAGCGTTTCTCAATCGTCCCCTTGCGTTTGATGAGAGTATTCCCCAACTGAAACAGCAGTTAGCGGAACAAATTGACGGGACGGAACAAAATGCAATCGTTCAGTTGCAAACCCAATGGGAAAATCAGAAAACGAATTTATTTAAGAATTTTATTAAATTAAATTTAGGGGCAGTATTATCGGGTGCTTGGTTAATTATTATTTGGCGATGGACTCGGTGGACAAGGAAGAATAAACAATGAACAATTAACAATAAACAATTAGCAATTTTTGGGTTTTCCGGTTAGTTTTTGAACGACTAAAACCTTTTATTTTCCATTATAAATTATTCCTAGTCCAGTCTATAAACTTGGGGGTAAGATAGGTAAAATTAAGGTGACGAAATAATAAACTAAGGGGGCAGTGAAAACATAACTATCGGTGCGGTCTAAAATGCCGCCATGGCCGGGTATAATTTGACCAGAATCTTTAACCCCTGCATCTCGTTTCATCATTGACTCGGTTAAGTCCCCTAATAAGCTGGCCACACCGATTAAACTACCTAATAAAATCCCACTAAGTGGCCAAGCATTCCAATGTAAAAAAAACGCCCCTATGGTGGCCACTAGAATACTCCCTAGAATCCCGAAAACTGCACCTTCTACAGTCTTCTTAGGACTAATTTGGGAGAGTCGGGTGCGTCCGAAATATTTGCCGACTAAATAGGCCCCAATATCGGCAGCCCAAATACAACCAAAGGCGAGTAAAGTAATAGCTAAAGCCGGGGAAATTGTGGTAAAATTAAAGTTAATAATAGGGAGTGATACATTGGCTTCTAAGGGGAAATGAATCAAGGGTTCAGTGGCTGAGTTAGTCGTCACCGAATTAGCGGCCACCAAGACAGAATTTTGAGTCTCTAACCCTACTCGCAAGCGAATCCAATAACTGGGCAACCATCCCCCATAAAATAGCCCTAAAATTGATGTAGAAATATCGGCAATGGTGGCTAATTTGGGTTGAAAGAGGAGATAAAAACAAATCATTGTGCCACTGATGGGGAAAACCGCGTCGGTGAGGTTGGGGATCACAGTGGCAATGATCAGGAGGACTTGGGAGAGGACGAGGGTAGTTTTGCCTGCGGGTTCAATGCCTTTAGCGCGTACCATGCGGAAATACTCCAGTTGTCCCAAGAGTACGATCGCCATAAAGCCGGCGGTAAAATACCAACTCCCCGCCCAGATCATAGCAAAGGCGAGCGCGATCGCAATAATTCCACTAAAAATTCGAGTCCACGGCATAGACGAGAAATGTCCCTGTAGGGTAAGAGAAGGTTAAAGAAATCTTATCAAAGGTTAACGAGAATCCGTTATCTGTTTTTTGGGAACATCGGGGGTTGAGCTTTGGGAGATGGAGGAGATGGGGGAGATGGGGGAGATGGGGGAGATGGGGAGTAACAACTGGTTACTCTCGGTGAAACTAAAATTACTTAAAATAGGCTGAAAGCCTTACTCTGATTAGTTTCTGTCCTTCTTCTTAGGTTAACTTCCTCCTTATTCCAACATCTGCCATCTGCCATCTGCCTTCGGATGCTGTTTACTGTCCTAAAACTTCTCGCCACTAAGAATAAAAATAGGATTCACTGCTGCAAAAATTTGGTGGCGGCCACGGGTTTCTAGTCGGTTGACTGCCGACTGGACTACCTCAATATTGCGAGCTTGCAATTCTGCGAAGGTTTCCGAGAGGATGTACAGACTCTCTAAATTACTCGCAGTGGCGACGAGATGACCTTGGGGTTGGAGGTATTCCCAAACCGCTTTAAAAATAGGTTTCATCTCTCGTCCCCCTTCTAAACAAATGCGGTTGGGACGGGGATAGACATGGGTGAGACAGTCCGGCGCACTGCCTTCTATGACTTCCGCATTAAAGACTCCAAACCGTTCACAATTCCGTCGAATGAGTGCAGCGACTTCCTCATCTCGTTCAACGGCCACAATTTGACTACCGGGGCAAAGCAAACCGACCTCAACAGGAATTGTACCCGTCCCTGCCCCAATATCCCAAAGCACGGAGTCGTGTTCCATCTGTAAGGCAGACAGCAGAAGCAACCGGACTTCCCGTTTACTGAGGGGGATACCAGGTAATCGCTCAAATAAATGATCCGGAATACCGGGAGTTGAGTAAGGCCAGAGCATATTTTTAGGCATTCAGGCGTTAAAGAAAAAAGAAGAAAAATGAATGAAATGTAACGTATATGACCGAGAATCTATCTTTATCCTACAACGTTCAAAGTCAGTTGAGTGGGATTGCTTAACCCAGTAATCCGGCCTCGGTTCGCTTGGACTTGGTGCAAAAATGCGATCGCGCTTTCCGTCACCACTTCCCCCGGCATTAACACCGGAATACCAGGAGGATAGGGACATACAAGCGCAGCACTAATGCGGCCTTGCGCTTGACGGAGGGGAAGGGGAGACTGAGGGGCAAAATAGGCATCTCTGGGGGAGATAGCCAGAGTCGGTGGGGGAGGGGGTGTCATTGCTACGGATGTTGTATTCTCGTGAGGGGGATATTGTTCCACTAAACGAGTCACCCCTGTCACCAGTCGGTTAATATCGTCGGGAGAATTGCCCAAACTGAGAATAAAGGTAAGCTGACGATCAAGGGGTAACTCCGCAATCACGCCTTGTTCCGATAAAAACTCGTCGGCTTGAAAGCCATTTAAGGGCAGTTGAGAGAGCAAAAGGGTTAAACGGGTCAAATCCAAGTGTTTCCAGCCTCTATAGGGCGCAGAGGGGGCAGAGAGACAAGAAATTCCGGGGACTGTAGCCAGTTTTTGATAGGCGAGTTGGGCGAGTTGCAGGGTTTGGGAGAGGAGGGTTTGGCCGTCTCTGGCCATTTGTTCCCGTGTTGCATCAAGGGAGGCCAACAGGAGAGCATTAGGACTGGTGGACTGGACGAGTTGTAGGGCAGTTTGTAGCCGTTGGGGGTTGATGCGACTGCCTTGGGTGTGCAACATGGAGGCTTGAGAGAGACTCCCCAAGGTTTTATGGGTTGATTGTACCGTTAAATCCGCCCCGACACTCAGCGCAGAGGGAGGTAAGTCCGGGTGAAAGGCAAAATGGGCCCCGTGGGCTTCATCAACGAGGAGGGGGATATGATAATCATGGGTCAGCTTGGCAATGGCTTCTATATCGCCGCCTACGCCTTGATAAGTGGGATAAAGGAGTAAGACCCCTTTAGCGTCGGGATGCGCCTCTAATGCCCTAGAAACTGCCTCTGGGGTGATACTATAGGCAAGATGGGTGATGGGGTCATAGTCCGGTTGTAGAAAGATAGGAATTGCCCCAGCAAGGATTAAACCTGAAATGGCTGCTTGGTGAATGTTGCGGGGTAAAATTAACTTATCTCCGGGGTGACAAGTGGCTAAAATGGCCGCCAGAATGCCTCCCGTTGACCCATTAATGAGAAAATAAGTAGAATCTGCCCCAAAGGTTTGCGCTGCGAGGGTTTGCGCTTCAAGAATTGCTCCTTCCGGTGCAAATAAGTTATCAAACTCTGGTAATTCTGGCAAGTCGGCCTGAAAGACAGCTTTCCCCCACCAGTCTTGCAGTTGCGGTGCTATGCCTTGTCCTCGTTTATGGCCGGGGGCGTAAAATGGTGCGTGTGGCCTGTCTCCTGCTTTTTTGAGGGTATTTATTATGGGTAATTGGTAATGGGTCATAGAATAAGTTGGGAGGAATAAACCACAAAGACACAAAGGACACAAAGGGGAGTTGGGAGTTGGGAGTTGGGAGTTGGGGGAGAAACAAAGAACAAAGCATCAATAACAAAAGCCAATTGTTTATTGTTTATTGTTTATTGTTTATTATTAATAATTTCCCTGACGCGATAAATTGGCCGGCCTTGAGATTCGTGGTAGGTGCGCATTAGGAGTTCTCCGAGTAACCCTAAACTGAAGAATTGGACTCCGGTGGAAATTAAGACAGCGACGAGGATGAGTAAGGGGCGATCGCCGATTTCTTGACCCATGCCAAACTTGAGAAATGTTAGGTATAATCCGAACAGGATTCCTAATGCAGTGGCGATAATTCCTAATAGGCCAAAAACGTGCATGGGACGGGTTAGAAATTTTTTCATGAAGAAAATAGTGAGTAAGTCTAATAAGACTCGGAAAGTCCGGCCTAACCCATATTTACTATTGCCAAATTGTCTTGCATGATGACGGACGGGGAGTTCTGTAATTCTAGCACCTTCAATAAAGGCGAGGGCCGGGAGAAAACGGTGTAATTCTCCGTATAAGTTCATATCGGCCACCAATTCGGCCCGGTATGCTTTGAGGGAACATCCGTAGTCGTGGACTTTTACCCCTGTAATACGGCCAATTAACCAGTTGGCAATTTTTGAGGGGAGTAACCGGGTTAAGGCCGCATCTTGGCGATTTTTTCGCCATCCTGTTACTAGATCATACCCTTCGTCTAATTTGGCCAGCAACATGGGGATGTCTGCGGGATCATTTTGTAAGTCCCCATCTAGGGTAATAATAGATTGGCCTCTCGCATGATTAAACCCTGCGGCCATGGCGGGGGTTTGCCCGTAGTTACGGCGCAAGATTACGGCACGTAGGGTAGAATATTGTTGCGTTAAGTCTCGCAAGAGTGCTGTTGAGCCATCGGTTGAACCGTCGTCAATACAGAGGATTTCGTAGTTTAAGTCTGTATCCTGCAAGCTGTCATTAATTGCTGCAACGAGACGAGGAAGGCTTTCTACTTCATTATAAATGGGAACGACCACAGAAACATCAAGAAGGGGGGAAACGGCCTCTGGGTTGACTTGGTTTTGGGTTAGGAGAGGAGAATTCATTGGCAATGATCGGCAATTTGTCAGCAAGCCAAGGTTAACCATACAATGGTCCAGTTTATAGTATGTATGACATACGATAATCAGACAGTTTTCTATTCAATCATGTTGCGTGCGTGATTTCGCATTCACTGTGGCTAAAAAAGCCCCGATTGCTTCAGCGAGGGTGCTTATGAGACGATAGAGGGCGATGCTGAGGAAAAAGTTCCCTTGTAAGAGCGCGATCGCAGTTGTCTCAAAAACCCCAATCCCTCCAGGGGACCCAGGGACGACTAACCCCAATAACCACGCTAAACTAAAGGTACTCACCAAGGGGGGAATTTGCTCCCAAGTAAGGGGTTGCAATGCTAACACTGTCAACAAAAACCCACTCCCCCGCAACCATAAAAAGCAACATTCCCCCAGAAACGGCATGAGGGGATAATATTTCACTGAGATAGACTCCGGTTGCGGTGGGGAGTTTTCTGGGGGGTGTTGCGCCAAATTTTTCCTCCCCTTGAGTTTACCAGCCCAGTGGAGCAAAGGATTCAAACAGACGGGATGTACACCAAGCAACACAACGCCTAAAATAAGCAACTGTAAGGATAAGTTAGCCTGGGGATAAGTAAATAAGGCCAGCAGTAACGCTGCGGCCAACATTAACAGGGGTTCGAGTAATACACTTAATGTAGCGACAGGTAAGGGAATGTCTAGTTGTTGTGCTGCTCTCACTCTCCCATAAAAATGCCACACATTACCGGGGACATATTTGGCTATATTGGTTTGCAGATAAACCCGAATACTCCAAACCCCGGAGACGGGATAATTTAAATAACGGAGAATTAACCCCCATACCCACCCTGTCCAACAATGGGCTAGAAGGGTGACAAGAAATGCTAGAATCGCATATCCCCAATTAAACCCGGAAATCTCAGTATTGACTACGGTTTGCCAGTGGGTGTGTAGGGTTTTCACCAAAAAAAAGCTAACTCCACCCCAAACCAACCAACGCAAATACGGTTTCAACTGAGCAACACGGGGGAGATGAGATTTCATTTATGACTTGGTTATTGGTTATTTGTTGGTGGTTATTTGTTGTTGGTTGTTGGTTTAACTCCTAAGCATTTAATTCTTCATTCTCCATTATCAATTATCCATTATCCATTATCCCTAGCTTGTTGATAAATTTCCATTAACCGATGATAATTTTGTTGTGCCGTGTATTTCTGTTCATATTCTGCTCTCACGGTTTCGCGCATTTTTCCGAGTTGTTGGGGGTTAGAGAGTAACGTATCTACTTTACTGGCCAAGTCTTCTGCATCTCCGGGCCGGAAATGTAACCCCGTATCACCATCTTGCACTAATTCCGCGATCGCGCCAATATTGGCCGCAATAACCGGGGTCCCCTTCGCAAATGCTTCCACGGCCACCCGGCCAAAGGTTTCATACCATTTCGAGGGAAAAATCAGCATGGTGGCCTCTCCCATCAACTGATGCACCTCCTCCAAAGGCCGACGGCCCACCCATTCCACCCCCGCAACTCGCGTTTCTGCATCCTTCACCACCTCACTCAATGGCCCATCCCCCACAATTTTCAAGGGATAAGGAGTCTTTAACCTTTCCCATGCGGCCAACAGGGTATCTAACCCTTTTTCAACCGACAACCGGCCCACATAAATGGCATATCCCCCTTTTCCCGTCCCCATACCGGGGTCTGGTGCAACAAAATTGGGCTTCACAACAATTTTATCAGCCGGAAGTCCCCCTTCAATAAATTTCTGTCGCGCAAACTGGGTGAGTGCAATGTAGAGGTTAACCCGGTCTGACCAAGTATTGAGCAAACGGTGTACAGTTAACATTAACGCCGTTGTCGCACTCGCTGCGCGGTTATCCCGATAACAGGAATGCTGCACCCCAGGGTAAGGAATGGGTTTCCCTAAACAGTCTTCACACACCCGGCCATCCCGAAAAAAGAGACCATTGGGACACAGTAAACGATAATTTCGTAGAGTTTGAATAATAGGGGTTTGACTCTCTTGGACTGCGTAATAAATAGAGGGGGAAATAAGGGGAAAAAAGTTCTGGACGTGGATGAGATCGAGGGATTTTTCAGCTAAAGTTTGTTGGATATGGCGATAGGCTTCCTGTGACCAGATGGTGCGTTGGGCGGCTTCTAGACTGGATAATTTTTTGATGCGATCGTTATGTTCGTGATAGACTGAAACTTGGTGATTATTGTCCCGCAAAAGGCGAATTTCTGAATCACAGGACTCATCTTCTCCTCCCCGAATTTGATAGTAATTATGCACGCTCAAAATGTGCATGAAGCTCTCCTTGTTCAACCAACAGTATTTTGAAATGTCATCGAGTATACAAGCCTCCTAACAACTCGCTCTCTTATTACTTACTTTAGTCTAGTGATCCGGCACATTCTAGGGAGCATCCAGTAGTAAGATTTTTTTCAGCCAGTCTTTAGGAGTTTTAGGATGTTTAATTTCTTCTAAAGAAGGAGGTGGTACAGTATTTCCTAACTTGGCTCTCTGCTTCCGAACGTGGTGTTCTTGCCATCGCAGGGCAATAATACAGCCAATATAAAGCATATACCCTGGCTCCTCCATCTGCGTGAAAATCAACCCAAATACCATAGGAGTCAAAGCAATATAGCGCGACACATCATCCACACACAACCGATTCCACACCACCCACCAGATATAGAGAAACGAAGCGAGTCCTAACCACCCCAAGTCCCCCCAAATTCCTGCCCAACCAAACAAAGGGGAAAACATACTCGATTGATCCCCTAGCCAACTTGCCCCAACCGCCTGCCATACTGCACCACTAGCAGGATGTTGAGTTGATCCTAATGGAGCTAAGAGACTAGAATATTGGGCTAACATCCATCCTCCTAAGCGGCCTACAGTATGGCCTGGACCCAAGCCAATCCAAGGATGTAGGGGGGAGTTATAATACTCTGGGACAATGCGAAACGTTGCCGATTTCAGCAAGGTCGCTTCTCCTTCTGGCCCATAAATTTCAGGTCGCATCCAAGTATTAAAGGCATCTAAGGCTTCCACATTCTGCACTGCCCACCAAAAAATATAGCCTAAAATTACCCCACCCCCAATCAACTTAATCGCTTCTATTGGGTTATTTAATTTTGTAAATAACAGAATAATTCCAGCCACTCCTAAAGCTAAAATAACTTGTTTAGCATCCGCCATATTCATGTGCCAAAAGGCAGCTAAAACCATAAAAACTCTAAACCAAATTGGTAGTGTTTTAGCGGCGGCAAAGTAATAAAGACTGAAGGTTAGAGCCACAGAAGCCCCCACAACATGACCCGCCCCTCCTCCGACAAAAACTCCTTTTATATTATCATTTAAGCCATGATGATATTGAAGTTGTAAAACATAAAATTGAATATAAGCAAAAATAATATTGATCAAAGAAGAAAAAATAATATAAGCTCTGAAAAGTTTTAGCTTTTTAACAGTTAAAGGTAAGCAAACAATTGCCAACACTAACAAAAAATGTTCTGCAAAAAATAGGAAATTCAGACAAGCATTAATTAATCCGGCATTATTATAAAAAGCACTAACAACATTGATCAAAAAAAATAAAATAATTGCAATTAGCAGTTGATAAGTAATAAAAATTTGTTGGCGATTTTTAACGCGGGTTTTGATCAGCGTAAATAGACATATTGCAGGGATAATTCCGTAATGAACTAAATTAATAATAGAAGGAAATTTGATTAATTCTAAAACCCTAGAAAAAAAAGCTGAACTAAAGGCAAACAGAACTAAAATTGAAATTTGAATGTAAGTTTTACTTTTTGGTTTTTGTGGTGTTTTAAAAGTCATATCGTTTTTAACGAACACAACTAGCTAATTGGCATCGTTCTAGTAATATAGACAATTTTAAAGATATTGCCAATAAAAAAATCCAACTAATTCCTTTTATAAGCAGTAGCTCAAAAAAATTAAAATTGAGCGTATCAATATTTTTTATAAAATTACGAAGTAGTAAGGAAACGGCTTGACTAATTTTTAAAAAACTATTTCCTTTAATTAGTTGCAATATAGCGGCTAGAGAAAACCAAAAAATTGTAGGAATTAGAATTCGGTTTAAGCGTTTTCGAGTTAATCTTAAAACTGTTTCTGTTTTCTGTAGTTTATGCTCAAATAAAATAAAAGAAAGTGTGAGTAGAAGCGGGACACAAAATCTGAGGGGTGCTGAGAGAATTAATTCTGCGATCGCAACTTGACTATACGTTGAAATCGGAAAAAACATAGAATGATAATAGACCACAGCAGCAATACTAATTGCCTTGAGAAAGTCAAGGGCAAAAATACGCTGATTAAACGCTAAATTTTCTGTTTTGTCTTCCATATTTTCATTCTTTTAATAAAACAGAATCATAAATCTGTTCGAGTTTTTGAGTTTGTTTTTGTAAATCAAAATGCTCTCGCATCCGTTGTTTTCCGTTCTGACTAAAATTCCCCCAAATTTCGTCATTCTTGAGCAATGTAACAATATATTGAGCTAAAGATTGCCAATCTCGCTCCTCTGCTAAAAACCCTGTTTCTTCATGGGAAACCGCTTGGGGAATACCAGCATGAATTGACCCCACAACAGGTAATCCCATGGCCTGTGCTTCAACAATAACTGTTGGGAGTCCCTCTGAATCACCATTGGCTGCGGTTACACTAGGAACGGCCAAAATTTTGGCACGGTTCATCCAATGTTTAACGACTGAAGAGGGTTGAAAGCCTAAAAATTGATAGCGACGTAAACACTGAGCAGCTAAAGATTCTAATTCCGCTTTTAACTTCCCATCTCCCACTAATACTAATTCTGCCTCATTCTCTTGTTCTTGGACTTGTGCCATTGCTTTAATGAGATATTCACATCCTTTCTTCTCAGTAAAACGTCCAACAAATAAAACAATGGGTTCACGGGGGATAGTGGGATCAGCTTGAAATTGCTGAGTATCAACACCGTAATAGTGAGCAATCACTTTATCTTCGGGAAACCCTTGCGCTAGCAGTTTATCCTTGATAAACTCAGAAACCGCAATAAACAAATTGGCGTTTTGTTTTAAATGTTCTCGACGCTGTAAATAAACGTTGGTACTAAGAGAATGTTTTTTAGCATACTCATCCGTCATGGTGGCATCCAAACCATAAAACGTTGTAATGAGAGGGACTCTTAATTGTTTCTGCACAGGTAAAGCTAACCCCCCACAGACTCCAAAATGAGCATGAATTAAACATGGCTTTAATGCTTTCAGGTTGTTATAAAAACTAGGAGCAACTCCCCATAATTTAAAAGCTGCTTCCTGAGCTTTTCCCCATATTCCCCCTGAATTAACAACTCGGGTTTGTTCAGAAGGTAGCGTTAACCCCGACACTAGACGAGAACCGACATAGTAAGGAGTATATTTTCTTAACTGTTCCCCCTGCGCTTTGACAAACGTTTCTGATGCAGGAAGCAGTCGTCCTGAGAAAAAAAGAATATTTGAGTTAGAGTTAGGCATATTTTAATTAAATTATGTACCTTTCTGAGCAACCATGGTAATTCCTCGGAAGAGAAGGGGTAAGCGAGCTACTTTCCGTTTTAATTTAAACGGTAAACTCCCAACAATTCCTTCTACTGCTCCTACCAAGGTTAACGTTAATGGATTTAACGGTAACTTGAAATGTGTCTTTTTATAGCTTTTATACAGCCAAATTTTTCCGAATCCTGCTTTATACAAAACTTGATAAAGTTCTTTAATACTATATTCTTTCAAATGAAAACAGGTAGCAACTTGATCAAAAAATTGTGAAA
Source organism: Spirulina sp. CS-785/01 (assembly GCF_028330525.1). GTDB lineage: Bacteria > Cyanobacteriota > Cyanobacteriia > Cyanobacteriales > Spirulinaceae > JAQMSD01. The sequence goes on along the minus strand of NZ_JAQMSD010000342.1, from coordinate 22,579 downwards.
TATCATGAGGTCCAGATAAACGGTGAGGGGTAATGCAGATTAAAAATCCTCCTAGTGCTAAAACTTGGAAAATACTGGTAATTTGATCTAGAGCATCTTCAGGATGTAAATGCTCAATCACTTGGTTGCTATAGACAATATCTAGACTATTTTCAGGTAAAGGAATATTACAACCATCAAATAAAACTAATTTAAAGTTATCAGGCGTTTTAACTTTTTTAGAAATTTCTTGGGAAACATCAATAGCGTAAACTTGTTTAACGTATTGAGTTACAGCTAACGAAACACAACAATCTCCTGGTCCAATTTCCCCATAGGTTTTATCAGGTGCTAAAAACTCTCCTAACAATTCTAGGCGTTGGTTGGCAACCCAGGCTTGAGCTTCGGGGTTATTAGTGCGCTCTACCAGTGGTTCATGGGGGATTTTCTGGTACAGTTCATCATAAACATCATTATAAAGATGTTTACGTTCTTCTTTCGTCGAATTCCGTAAACGATTAGCGAGTTCTTTCTCGACTTCGTAATGATGACGAATTTGTGCTTCAGTACGATTGTATTTATCTTGGAGTGTAGTCATTTTGAGCCTCTCGTAAATAAATTATTTTTTTGCCTTATGTGAATTAAAACGAATCTTTAGGACTTGAAAAATCAAAACAATATCGGATTTTTAAATTCTTTTATACAGGATTTATTGATTCTTTTTAATAAATCTATAAATTATTTGAGAAAATGCTTCCTCTTGATAGTCACAGAGGAAACCAGACCTCTCAAAGATTTGAAGGATTTCTTCAGATGTATAATCATTCACCCATCCTTGCATTCGGCGATTGGTGGGTTCAATGTCGCTCACTACGTAGGATGCGATGACTACATCAACGTAACTTGATATATGGTAAATGAGTCGTGGAACATCATGGACATATTCAAAAACACCACTAAACACGGCGACATCACAAGTGGGAAATTGTGGGAGTGCATTGCTGTTTAGATCACAAACCAGTGTGTCTTGTCCTCGATCTACCAGATCAGAGGGAATATAGGTGCAACCTTCTGGTAAAAATTGCTTTAAAATCATCCTTCCAGCACCAAACTCCAAAACTGAAGATTGAGGTTTAATTAGCGTCGCTATTTTCTGGGTTCTGCGATCCCAATCGGGAGATAACTCATTGGGTTGACTCCACTTTTTGTAGTCACTTTTACCCGTTAATTTCCGAATCGATGTTGCAAGACTCCTCTGAACTATAGCAATTTTATGGGCGGCTTTAGAGAATAAGGGACTTAACATGATTGCTGCTTAAATGTACGTACTGTAACAAAAATGAGAATTTTGCAGTCTTTGAGGTTTAAATTAACGACTACTATATCCTATAAATTTAGACAATGGTATATAAATTTAGAAAACAAGACAGAGTTACTAAGCTGTTCTCAAGTCATTGTGACCGGAGTTGATCTACTGTAGCTAAGTTAGTGTTTTGTGACCGTTTGATTTATCTGGATAAACGTTCAACTTCTTTAGGGTTTTGATTGTCAGTTTCCGCGCTCAACATCTGATAGATATTGGCTAGGGTCTTACCCCGTTGACTCCAACTATACAAATTGTGTACCCGTTGTCTTCCAGCCTGACCAAGATGCTGACCGAGTTTGGGGTCTTGCGCTAAACGCAACATCGCTTTTGCCATGTCTTGGGTTGCTTGTTCGGGAGTACAAGCTGGAATTTTAAAGCCTGTTTCTTCTGTTACTTGACTATCAGGGCCACCTAAGGCCAAACAAATGACAGGGCGACCGACTGCCATCGCTTCTAAACAAACACCTCCTCCGGAGTCATGTAAACTGGGATGAACAAGGGCGTGGGCTTGAGTGAGTTTGGCGATCGCCTCCCCTCTAGGTAATTCCCCCCAAAATTTCACTTGCTCCCCAATCCCTAAGTCTTGGGCGAGTTGTTGCAAATGCGATCGCTCCGGCCCATCTCCCACAATCCAATATTCTGCTTCTGGTAACTGGGCTTGAGCAAAAGCCCTCAACCCCAAATAAAACCCCTTCCAATGTAATAAACGGCCAATACTCACCAAGCGAAACTTATCGGATATAGAGGTGGACGACAACTTTTGAAAGTGAGCAAGTTCAGCTTGAGATAACCCCAGTTGAGACAACAGTTCCACCTGTTTAGCCCCTAACGCCGACAGTCGTTGGGCAGTTTCTGGGGTAGTGGCATAGGCCAAACGACTCCGCCGCGCTGTCAAACGCACAAAGGGATCGATTTCGCCCAATTGACGCAATAGCGTTCTCGAAATTTCGTACACTTTAGCTCGAAAACTAAAATCTTGCCAAAAGGCACGAGGGGCCGTTTCTCCCCCACCCACCGGCCCCCAAATCAAGGGAATTGGCAACAGAGAGAGAAAACTCGGCGTGGAATAGCGTACATAAGTGACATGATGGGCAAGGGCAAACGGTTTCTCTTGATAAAGTTGACGCGCTACAAAATAAGCACGAATTTGCCAGAGATAATAATGGAGATGAACCCCACCTAATCCTTTTTTCCAAAGTGAACTGCCCGGCAGATCACAATAGACAAAATGGAGATTGGGGGAGTCTTGGGGGAGTGCGGCTTCGATAAAAGGGCGATTATCTTGACGAGTGAGTACCCACAGGTGGTGAAATTTGGCTAATTCACAGACAATGTTCCAACCCACACCGGGTTCAGACCCCATGTTTGGGCGGCAGGCATAGGCAGAAATTAAAATGTTCAGAGCTTCCATTTTTGAGCCATCTGTGAAAGTTATTCCAATTTTAAGAGAGGTCGAGGGCAAAGTGAGTCACTTTGGCTAAAAATTGAGCAGCCGTTTCCGGGGTGTACTTTGTCATGGTTTCTTGAGATTTAGTGCCCAGTTGGGAACCTAACGAGGGATCATGAATACAACGCCTCATAAGTTCGCTGAGGGTGTCGGGATTACGGGGATCAAAGGAATATCCGTTTTCTCCTTCGTCAATGAGTTCGACTGCTCCAGCATACTGAGAACAGAGGACTCCCGTGCCAAAAATCATGGCTTCGGAAACTACGACTCCCCAAGTGTCTTCTAGGGTAGGCAGGATAAAAATATCAGCGTTTCTGAAAAAGTGGCCTAACTCCCCATAGGGGACCTTACCCAACCATTTGACTTGTTCGGTGAGTTGGTTATCCTGACAATAGGTTTCCAGTTTTGGCCGTTCTTCTCCATCCCCAACTACAAGGAGTGTGTAGTTGCGATCGCCCTGCTCATTGAGCTTCGCACAGGCTTCTAGTAAAAAATTTAACCCCTTGCGCGGCTCAATACTGCCAACGAATAGAAAAATTGGTCGAGACAGTTCAGTAAAATCAACTAGAGATGGGGTATTTTGTAAGAGAGAGTTGGGGTGAGGGACTTCGTAGGGTTGAACAAACACCTCCTCGGTGTCCGCATCCAGAATGTCCGTTAAATATCGCTGTCCCGCTTGACTATTGGTAATACAGGCTTTGGCCTGTTTCACCATCCAACGCCTTACTGCTAAACGTAAGGGAGAGTTGCGGTAATCAACTACGGGGGAACTGCCTTCGTAAGCAATGACCACTCGCCAATTACCGATATCTTGGAGTAAGATAGCCAACACTGTCCAGACTCCAAAGGAGTTAGAAAAGATTAAGTTGGGTTTAAAGTGGAATAAATAACGAACAATATGAAGAGGGAGGGCAGTAAAGTTAAGTCCATAGCTTGTAGAATTAGGTTTCAGGGATATAATTTTTCTATCTCCTACCACTTCTACTGGAAATAACTTTTCGTACCCCGGAGCATAACCCCGCCACCAAGCTGTAAAAACTTTGGTTTTTGGGAAAAGCTTTGTAAATTCACTGAGAGGAGGTTGCCAGTAAAAAAAGGCAGTATTAAGTAACCAAGCAATACGGATGTTTTGCATACAATCCTCAAGATACAATGATTATCGATTTAGGAAGAAACAATGAAAAAGCAAGAATAATGGGTCGAAGAATAACGTGTTAGGTATTATATACTCACCCATTTCCGATACAAGCACATGATATATTATAAACTCAAGTTCTTAATATCATATAAATTTTTGGATTATATTCTAAATATAGTCTAAATATAGGAGGACACCTTTATCTATGAACTACCTTAGAAAAGTTCTATACATATTACCGAGTCGAAAAAGAAACTTAGTTTTATTGCTATTAGCTTTTTTGTTCGTTTCTATTTTAGAGGCATTTGGGATTGGGATAATTGCTCCATTCATTTCTTTAGCAAGTAATCCCGATGTAGTAGAAAATAATGAGCGTTTAAAGTGGTTATACCAAAAAACGCAATTTCAAGAAAAAAATACCTTTATTGCTGTAATGGGTTTATGTATCGTATTTTTATTTTTAATCAAGGCATTTTTAGGTTGGCTGGCACAAATCTCTATTTTTAAATTCAGTTTTGTTCAGAAGGCAAAATTAATTAATCGATTGATGCACACTTATATGACAGTCCCTTATACGTTTCATTTAAGTAAAAATAGTGCATTAATTATTCAAAATATTATTTATGAAACCGGAAACTATACTGATGGCACTTTAATCCCTTTATTGGTGGCTATATCTAATGTTATAATTATTATATGTTTGACAATTTTACTAGCCATAACTAATAAAGCTACAGTCCTAGTAGTCCTAGGGATTATTCTTCCATTGTTATTATTGGTGAATGTGTTTAGGCATAAAATTCAGGCTTGGGGGAAACAAGCCTCTCAGTCTCTTGAATCTATTGTTCGTATTGTGAATCATTCATTAGGGGGAATTAAAGAAACATTGGTGATTGGTTGTACTCCTTTTTTTGAAGCGCAGTTATTGGTAGAAACCCGAAAACATGAAAAAGCAATGGGAAATTTTTATGCTTTTAAGTTACTACCTCGTGTTCTTATAGAGGGTTTTTTGGTGATATTTTTAGTAGGTTTTACTTCAATTTATTTGCTTTATAATGATAACATACAACAATTAACGCCTCTTTTAGGAGTTTTTGCGTTAGCCTCTATAAGACTCATTCCAGCAGTTAATAATTTAATTGGTTCTGTTAGTAGTTTAAGACGTGCTAGTTATACAGTTAATAAACTTTATCTAGACTTAAAAGAAATCGATAATCATTCAACAGATAATCTGAATCCATCAGCACCATCTACTAAAATTGAAAAAACTGAAACCCATAAATTACAGGATAATGTTATTCTCGATCAGATCAGTTATTGCTATCCCAATGCAGAGCAGTATGCGTTAAAGAACATTTCTTTAGAAATTAAAAAAGGAGAATCTATTGCCTTAATCGGTAAATCCGGGGCTGGTAAAACAACTTTGGTGGATGTTATTTTGGGTCTATTAACACCAGAAAGTGGTGATATAACAGTCGATGGCTGGTCTATCTATAATGAGCTGCGTTCTTGGCAAAATATGATTGGTTATATTCCTCAGTCTATTTTCTTGATTGATGATACAGTGGCCAATAATATTGCGTTTGGTGTTCCAGAACATCTGATTGATCCGGAGCGACTCGATAAAGCCATTAAATCTGCCCAACTCGATGAACTGATCAATGATTTACCTAATGGAATCCAAACAATTCTTGGGGAAAGAGGAGTCCGTTTTTCTGGTGGGCAACGGCAACGGATTGGGATTGCTCGTGCGTTATATCATGAACGAGAGGTTTTGGTCTTGGATGAAGCGACATCAGCTTTAGATAATGAAACTGAAAATTTAATTATGGAAGCGATTAATGAAGTGAGTAAGACAAAAACAATGATCTTTATTGCGCATCGGTTATCTACTGTGGAACAGTGCGATCGCATTTACTTAATGAAGCATGGCCAGATTATTAAATCAGGGACTTATCAAGAAGTGGTGTTGGAATCTCACGAGTAATGGTGAGTCAAATCTTCAAGCCTAATTCAAAGATTAACATGAAACAAATTTCTGTTTTAGATACTTCGATTTGTAGCTCTAATTTGGGCGACCAAATTATTATGGATTCAGTCAATAAAATTCTAGAGCCATTATTTGCTGATGCCTTATTTATTCGGATGCCAACCCATGATGTGATCTTTAGAACATCTTATGGGTTAATTAAACGAAGTGCTTTTACATTGGTTGGGGGAACAAATCTTTTATCATCAAATATGAACTCCTATAATCAGTGGAAGGTGGGTTTATGGGATTCATTATTTATTCGAGATATTATTTTAATGGGAGTTGGTTGGTGGCAGTATCAAAAATCAGCTAACCTATATACAAAAATTTTATATCAGAGAATTTTAAGTAAAGATTATCTACATTCGGTGCGAGATGGTTATACTGAAAAGCAGCTAAGAGCGGTAGGTTTTGAAAATGTTATTAATACCGCTTGTCCCACAATGTGGATGTTAAATGAAGAACATTGCCAGCAGATTCCCCAAAATAAGGCGGAATCAGTTTTAGTTACTTTTACGGAATATAATCAGAAAAAAGAATACGATAGAAAATTAATAGATTTACTGTTGACAAAATACGAAAACGTCTATTTTTGGACACAACAACCCAAAGATTATCCTCATATGCAGGCATTAGGAGGAGAAAGCGTTATTTATTTGAGTCCTAGTCTCAACGCTTTAGATACGCTTTTGCAAAAGAAGGATGTGGATTATATTGGGACGCGATTACACGCTGGGATTCGCGCTCTACAACACCAACGACGGACCCTCATTTTAGCAGTGGATAATCGCGCTTTAGAAATTGCTAATGATACGAATTTGCCTGTCATTAGACGCGAAGATTTAGAGGCGATCGCATCTTGGATTACTACCCCCAGTGAAACCCATATTACCTTGCCCCAAGAGAATATCAAAACTTGGACGCAGCAGTTTGTATCTTGAAAAGTATCCAGCTAAATCCCCCCTAAGTACATCCTATGGTTCACCCTTTAATTATTAGTACCTCGGATATTGATGGAGGAGCAGCGAAGGCCAGCTATCGTCTGCATCGAGGGTTACAAAGCATTGATGTTCCATCTCAAATGTTAGTCCGAGCTAAATTCAGTGGGGATTCCACGGTGGTGGCCAATAAAACCCCTATCGCACGTCTCGGATCACAGTTTGATCACCTTCCCTTACGGTTTTATCCACAGCGAGATCGGGCGATGTTTTCCTGTCAATGGTTTCCCGATCGCATAACTCCTGCGATCGCGCAACTCCAACCCGATATCCTCAACTTACACTGGATCAACAACGGTTATCTCCAACTTGAAACCTTACCCAAGCTCAAAAAAACCATGGTTTGGACGTTACACGATATGTGGGGGTTTACCGGAGGATGTCATTATAGCCGAGATTGCGATCGCTATACCCAAAATTGTGGCCATTGTCCCCACCTCCAGAGCAATTCTGCTTGGGATGTCTCCCGATGGATTTGGCAACGGAAAGCAAAAATTTTCCCCCAACTCAACCTCACCATTGTCACTCCCAGTCATTGGTTAGCAAAATGCGCTCAAACCAGTCCTCTCCTAGCGGAAACCCCAGTTAAAGTTATTCCCAATGGCATTGATACGCAAGTCTATAAACCCATAACACGCTCTCTCGTCCGTCAGATTTTGAACTTACCAACAAATAAAAAATTGATTCTGTTTGGTGCAATGGGAGCAACCCGCGATCCCCGTAAAGGCTTTTCCTATTTACAGGAAGCGTTACAAAAACTCAGCTACACGACTCACTCAGACTCCATCGAACTCCTAATTTTTGGAGCTTCTCAACCCACTAATCCCCCCCAACTTGGCTTTTCGACTCGTTATTTAGGCCGCTTTCAAGACGATCTCTCCCTTGCATTAGTTTATGCCGCGGCGGATGTCTTTGTTGTACCGTCCACCCAAGAAAACTTATCTAATACCGTAATGGAAGCCATTGCCTGTGGAACTCCCTGTGTGGCCTTTGGGATTGGGGGAATGAGTGACATGATCGAACATAAGCAAAATGGTTATTTGGCACAACCTTACGAAACTGAGGATTTAGCCCAAGGGATTGGTTGGGTATTGGCCGATGAACAACGTCATGCTCAACTTGGCGATCGCGCTAGAACTAAAACCGAACAAGAATTTACCCTGCAACACCAAGCTCGGCAGTATCAGCAACTATTTACTGAGATTCTTGCGCGATCGTGCTAAGTCGTAAATTTCCAGCAACTTTTCATAATTCACCTGTGCTGTATAGTGAGTTTCATAGGCGAAACGAGCCTCTTTTCGCATCTGTGCTACTGCTTGAGGATGAGAGAATATCCAATCTACCTTAGCCGCTAAATCCTCCGCATCCCCCAAGGCAAAATGTAATCCTGTGCGGCCTTCCTCCACTAATTCTGCGATCGCGCCAATTTGCGTGACAATCACTGGAGTCCCTACCGCAAACGCCTCAATCACCACCCGTCCAAAGGTTTCATACCATACCGACGGAACAATCACGACTGTAGCTTTCTGCATCAAGCGATACACTTCCTCTAAAGTACAACCACCCAAATAATCCACCTGAGGCCACCGTTGTACGACTTCTTTCACATATCCCACTAACGGCCCCTCACCCACCACCTTTAAGGGAATATCAGAGGACAAATATTCCCAACTTTGTAACAACACATCTAAACCCTTTTCTTGAGATAACCGTCCTACAAACAAAGCATATCCTCCTTGACCATTTCCCCTCCCAGGATCAGGAAAGACAAAATGCGGCTTAACCACAATTTTGTCACTTGGTAATCCCCCCTCAATAAACTTTTCTCTCGCAAATTCCGTTAGCGCAATATATATATCCACCAAATTCTGCCAAGTTCCCCACAAACGGTGAGTGGTCAACATGGCAGCCGTCGTCAATGTAGCGGCTCGACTTTGACGATAACAAGCATGAATCACTATCCGTTAATGCGATCGCGGATTCTACCTGAACCGACTGACCCCCTAAACCCCGAATGCGTCTGGCCGTATCCTCAGTCGTCGCGTCGCCTTAATCACTTGGCTCTGTCGTACCGTTAAATGCGTAAACGGATCTAACTCCCCAAGACGATGAGTCAAACACCGTAACCGCTCGTACAGTTTTGCCCGTCCACTAAAATCTCGCCAAAACGGTTGAGGGACTGTTTCTCCACCTCCCACTGGCCCCCAAACAAAAGGAATTGGTAACAGTGACAAAAAACTCGGCGTTGAATACCGAACATAAGTCACATGATGTACCAAATCAAAACCAATTTGACGATGCAAGCGACGACCCACCCAATACGCTTGCAATTGCCATAAATAATAGTGAACATTCCTAGGGCCTAAACCCCATTGCCATCCTCCAGCCCAAAACGGAACGGTAAAATAAACAAACTGTAAATTCGGGTTGGGACGACGGACTAACTCAGCCTCAATTTGAGCTTTACTCTCATCCGGTCGAGTCAACACCCAAACCCGATGAAATTGGGCAATTTTCCAAGCCACGTTCCAACCAACCCCCGGCTCTGAGCCACGACCCGGTTCACAAGAATACGCAGATAGGAGAATTTTGAGGGACTGTTGAGGGGCGGTGAACCGTTCTGCACTGTTCATAAAACCCAGACCCCCTATACACCTACTTTACTCGCAGGAATCTTTACTCGCAGGAATGGCGATGTTATTTCCTGTTTGAGGAGTATCTACTTTTACGAGTTCTCCCACAGAATTTAATTTAAAAAAATGATAGTTTAAATCTTGTAAAATGCGAGTCACACCTTCCTTAGATAAATTCAGTCTTCCCATTGCCCGTTTACTAACTTCAAACAGCAGAATAGGCGACATTTCCTTTAGCATCATCTGCCCCCCCTGTAACACCAATTCTTCAGCACCTTCTACATCTAACTTGATCATATCAACACGCTCTAAGTTTTCGTCAGCCGCTAAATGATCAAGCGTTATTGTTGCCACTTCTTCAAATTCACCTTGGGATTGAGCTTCACCTCCAATGGAATAACTATTGGGAGCATTATCAATATGATAGAGACGGGTTACCCCTTTTTGATTAGATAATGCTGCTTGAAAGAGCTTAGTATTATCCATCTGGTTAATTTTCTTATTCCGTGACAAAACAGCAAAGGACTCATTACCGGGTTCAAAAGCAAACACTTTGCCCGACTTTCCCACCACTTGACTCGCTAAAACGGTATAAATGCCAAAGTTAGCCCCCCCATCAATAAACACTTGTCCTTCAGAGAGCGTTTTTTGAATATAGGCTAACTCAGGATCATAGTCTTCTCGCAATAAAAAAATTCCCGTAGAACCAGCCCTTCTAAATTTAGGCGGTACATAAAATTTACAGCCCCATTTCGGTAACTTAATAACCGCCGATACCCCAAACGTACAATGTACCATCCAAGTCCCTAATCGCCACAAGGTAATGGCAGGAGCTTTTTTAAAAGCTGGATGTTTCTTTAAATCATTCCAGCGAGTGTTAATATAGCTGAAGTCTATCACCATTTTTGGATTATGATTGATTTTTATGAACTGAAAACGGGGTCTAGGGAGCAAAAATTCCAATTTAAATGTGCGACAGCTTACCTATTATGCTATTATGTTTTGAATATAATGTCAAACTTTTTTTGTATATCGCATTTTCAGAATCCTTCAAAAATTATTCTTGCCTGACTAAGACCACAGAGCGTATAACCTCTATCTTTGATTAGTACAAAAAAACTAAGCTGTTATTCATTTATTTTTTTAGCCCAAATCCCTTGTGGCAAGGGGTCTAGGGAGCAAAAATCCCAATTTAAATGTGCGACAGCTTAGCTAAATTAGATAAGTTGTTTGTATTGACTTTTTTAAATCGTCAGATCAAATGTTCTAAATTCTAAAAGTTCCCTTCCCAAAAGCAATTTAGGGTGAATATTGTGTAAGTGTTAACGCTATAATGCAATGAAAATAGGAGACTATTTATGGCTGATTGGACTCTAAAAACCCCAGTAACATTCTTTATCTTTAACCGACCCAAAACGACTGAGAGAGTATTTGAAGCGATCCGCCAAGCTCAACCCCCAAAACTTTTTGTTATTGCTGACAGCCCTCGACCGGATAAACCAGAAGATATCGATAAATGTAAAGCAGCAAAAGCTATTATTGATCGTGTTGATTGGAATTGCGAAGTTGTCAAAAACTATGCCGACCAAAATTTAGGCTGTGGTCGTCGCATATCAAGCGGTATTACATGGGTTTTTGAACAAGTAGAAGAAGCAATTTTCTTAGAAGATGATTGCTTACCGAACTTAGATTTTTTTTACTTTTGTGAGCAAATGCTTGATCAGTATCGAGAAGATCGAAGAGTCATGACAATTTCCGGTAGTAATTTATTGGGGGAATGGAAATCACATATCCAAAGCTATCACTTTTCCTATTATGGAGGGATTTGGGGCTGGGCTTCTTGGAGAAGAGCTTGGCAATATTTTGATTACCAGATCAAACTATGGGTAGATGATGAAATCCGTAAACGCATTCGAGATGTTTTAGCTAGTGATACCCAATTTAAAACAATGGAGAAAATATATTGGACAACTTACAATAACTCGTCCAATATCAGTTGGTGGGCTTATCAGTGGGGATTTGCACATTTAGTTCAATCTGGACTATTTATTGTACCGGCTGTTAATTTAATTCGTAATATTGGATTTTCAGAAGATGCAACACATACAGCATCTGCTAATTCAGATTTGTCTATCCCGAATACTAATTTATCAACTCCTTACAAATGGAATGAATTTACAGCCGTTGATCGAGAATTTGACAGACTATTTTATAACAAAATTATGAAAGAAAAAAATCTACTCGATAAAATTCAAAATAAGGTTAATCGAATAATATGAATGTACTCTAAAAAATGAAAACTTGCGTAACTTTGAAAAGCGAACGTTATTTCAATTTTAATTGGGAATCACCTCCATAGGAATGTTCGGTTTAATATTTAAATTTTCGGCTAGATCGGTTATGGAATCCTGACAAACTGCAATTAAACCATCTCCATAGGGGTAGGTATAGCGCATTAAAAAGGGGAGAAAACGCATTCGCAGTTGGTGACGAAGCTCAATCCCGGCCTCTAGGCTGATAATATTATGTTCGCCAATGATCACTTTGGTGGAGGTGCGGGCTAACAACTTCGACCAAATGGCAACTACGTTAAAATACCAAGGCATGGGAAAAATAACATCGGGTTGCTGCGTGTTGATATAACGAACCAGTGGCCCGATCGCGCTAATCGCTCGTGGTACATTAAGAGACACCAGATTTAACTCTGGATAGCGTGCTTTTTCCGCTTCTGTAACCTTGAGCAGCACCAGATCACAGTGATACCCTAACTCAGTAAACCCCCGTGCTAAGGTTGTTCCTAAGTTGGTAAATGCTCCTCCGTCTAAACCATGGGTAAATATGGCAACTTTTTGAATGGTCATAGGATTCCTAGCTGACGATCGCTAGAGAATTGATAGTCTTCCCCGATCCCTACGGGAATCTAAGGAGTCTATCTCACCCTTTTGGGAATTTCCTCTCAGTATAATCCGATCTACTCTGATCTGAAAACAAAAATTTTCATTTCCTCTTGTCTTATCGTTAATGCAATCGAAAACTAGCGAATATGATTATTGCTCCTGTTGCTTCTCCTCCCGTCACCCAACTGGGAAACCCCTTGAGTATCGCTCCCATGATGGATCGGACCGATCGCCATTTTCGGTATTTTCTGCGACAGATTACCCGTCACACTCTGCTTTATACGGAGATGGTAACATCTCAGGCGATTATTCATGGCGATCGCAAAAAACTCTTAGACTTCTCCCCCGCAGAAAAACCCCTTGTCCTACAAATTGGAGGGGATGATCCCACACAACTGGGAATTTGTGCCGAAATTGCCGAAGAATACGGCTATGATGAAGTGAACCTCAATGTCGGGTGTCCCAGTAGTCGAGTCCAGAGTGGCAATTTTGGGGCCTGTTTGATGCAGCAACCGGAAGTCGTGGCCGAAGCAGTGGCCGCGATGCAGCAGCGTGTTTCTATCCCAGTGACAGTCAAGCATCGTATTGGGGTGGACGACTGCGATCGCTACCAAAACCTAGCCAACTTCGTACATACTGTAGCAGAAGCCGGGTGTCAGCGTTTCACCGTCCATGCCCGAAAAGCCTGGTTACAGGGATTAAGTCCCAAAGAAAACCGCAATGTCCCCCCATTACGTTATGAGGACGTTTATCGACTCAAACAGGACTTCCCCCACCTATTCATTGAAATTAACGGAGGAATCACCACCAAAGCGCAAATTCAACAGCATCTTCAGCAAGTGGATGCAGTGATGATCGGTCGTGCGGCCTATGATAACCCCTATCTCCTCGCAACAGTAGATCAGGAGATTTACGGAGACACAACTCCCCCTCGGACTCGTCATGAGGTGATGGAGGCTATGTTTCCCTATCTGGAATATTGGTTAGGTCAGGGGATGAAGTTAAATAGTTTGATGCGTCATTATTTACAACTGTTTGCGGGACAACCGGGGACAAAAGCCTGGAAACGCTATCTGAGTGAAAATGCTCATTTACCTGGTGCGAATGTGGACACGGTAAAAGCAGCTTTGGAATTAGTTGATAGTTGATAGTTGATAATTGAAAAAAGAACCAAGAACAAATAACCCAATTAACTTAAAACAGTCCGATCTAGTCCTAACCGACGTAAGGCATTCGTGGCGGCTTGTTTTTCTGCTTCTTTTTTGCTTTTTCCTTTCCCTTTCCCATACACCTGTCCCTCAACCATTACTTTCGCTGTAAATTCTTTGTCGTGGTCTGGGCCGGTTTCGCTGATAATTTCGTAGATGGGATTATCTTTACTGATATATTTTAACATCCATTGCTGAAGGCGGCTTTTGGGGTCGATATGGGGGGAGTCTTCATACTGTTTAGGGGTTGCGTCGGTTTTAATAGCAGAAGCGATGAGAGGTTCTAAATATTGTCTAACGGCCTCTATCCCTTGGTCTAAATAATACGCGCCTAAAATAGCTTCTAAAGTATCACTTAATACAGACGGTTTTTGTCGGCTTCCATCCCGTTCTGCACCTTTCCCTAATTGTATTTTATCCCCTAAGTTTAAATCTTGGGCAAAGCAAAATAATTGGGCTTCATCGACTAATTTTGATCGTTGTCGAGTGATTTCTCCTTCGGGTAAGTCAGGATAGGTTTTATATAAGTAAGAGGTGACAATAAAGTTAAGAACACTATCCCCTAAGATTTCTAGTCTTTCATTATCTTCAAGGTTGGGGTGTTCGTTGACGTAAGAACGATGAGTTAAGGCGGTTTCTAATAGTTGTTTGTTTTTGAATTTTGGTAAATTGGGCATTTTTATTATTCCTTTTGCTATCTTTAGTTTCCCAATTCCCAAGACCATGGGGTATTGTTTGCTTGAGTTATAATATATTGACTGATTATTAAGTAATTGTTCTAGTTGGGATGTAACTGTTCAGCTATTATTGATCGGTGTGTAGTAAGCCCTGGGTTTAAACCCAAGGCTTAATTTACAAGGATTTTAGACGATAATCTCCTTGGGAGAAAACCGATTATCCTTTGAGTTTTTTGCCGAGGAGTTGGTTGGTTAATTTGGGGTCGGCACGGCCACTGGTTTTTTTCATGATTTGACCAACAAAAAAGCCTTGTAACTTGGTTTTACCGTTGCGGAATTTCTCCACTTTGTCGGGATTTTCCGCGAGGAGTTCATCGATCATTTTCTCTAGTTCTCCTGTGTCAGAAATTTGGGTCATTCCCTTACTTTCGACAAATTTTTCGAGGGACTCAATTTCTGTGGTCAGGAGTTCAGGGAGGATTTCTTTGGCAATTTTACCGCTAATTGTGCCTTTCTCAATGAGTTGCACCAATTCGGCTAGAATGGCGGGTTTTAAGGCAATTTCGGTGATGGTGAGTTTTTCACTGTTGAGGTAGGCCGCAATGTCTCCCATGACCCAATTCGCCACTTGTTTGGGGTCAGCATCTAGGGCAATGGCCGCTTCAAAATATTCGGTCGTGGTTCGGTCATCGGTGAGGACTCGCGCATCATAGGCCGATAACCCGAATTGTTCTTCATACCGATGGCGTTTTTCGGCGGGGAGTTCAGGGAGTTCTGATTTCCATTGTTCTAGTTGTTCGGGGGAGACTTCGATGGGAGGGAGATCAGGTTCGGGGAAATAGCGATAATCACTTGATCCCTCTTTACTCCGCATGGAGATAGTTTTTTGACTCCCTTCTTCCCAGAGGCGGGTTTCTTGGAAGATGGGTTTATTGTCCTCAAGACATTTAATTTGCCGTTCGATTTCGTAGTCAATGGCTTTTTGAATGGCACTAAAGGAGTTCATGTTCTTAATCTCGACTTTAGTCCCAAATTCTGTTTGTCCCACTGGCCGCACAGAAATATTCACATCACAACGGAGGGACCCTTCTTGCATATTGCCGTCACTAATGCCTAAATACCGGACAATGCGACGTAATTCTTGGCCATATTCGGCGGCCTCCTCTCCGGTGCGGATATCGGGTTCAGAGACGATTTCCAGGAGGGGGACTCCTGCGCGGTTAAAATCGACAAGGGAGTGGGTGGACCCGGACAAGCGATCGCTGCCTGCATGGACTAATTTCCCTGCATCTTCTTCCATGTGCAGGCGAGTGATGCCGATTTTTTTGCGGATGGGTTCATCGTCTTGCACTAACTCAATTTCTAACCATCCGTGTTCTGCGATGGGTAAGTCGTATTGAGAGATTTGATAATTTTTCGGTAAATCGGGATAAAAATACTGTTTGCGGTCAAATTTACTATAAGGGGCGATTTGGCAATTTAAGGCGAGTCCGGCTTTAACGGCATATTCGAGGACTTTTTCGTTTAATACCGGGAGAACCCCAGGATATCCCAAACAGATGGGAGAGACGTTGGTGTTGGGGGGTGCGCCAAATTCCGTCGAAATGGGACTAAAAATTTTAGTCTTGGTGTTCAATTGACAATGGGTTTCTAACCCAATGACGGCTTCATATTTGGTTTTAACGGGTGCGGCTGTAGTCATATTACAGTAATCAGTAATCAGTAATCAGTAATCAGTAATCAGTGAGATCAGCCCTTAATCATGAGGTTTTCCAGAGTTGGCTCTGCTCGAACGTATCCCGGTAATGTTATACAATACTCAGTTTTCGATGGCATAGGATCGATTTTGGCTATTTTCCCATTTTAAAGGCCATCGCCCCCTTTGGGAGTCTCAGCCCTTTAGGGTTTCCTGCCCCTGTAACTGCCTCTGTAACCAGTAGGTTTGCATCTCCCCTTTCCCTTTCACGTCCACCAGTCCTCGCGGTTCAAAGCTAAACTGGTCTTTGAGGCGTTCATACACTGTCTCTGTCACCTGAATTTTTCCAGGTAAACTACTCGACTCCATGCGGGAGGCAATATTCACCGTATCCCCCCAGAGATCGTAACTAAATTTACTCAACCCTAGCACTCCAGCGACTACGGCCCCGGCATGAATGCCAATGCGCACTTCAATATTTTCCCCGGTTTCCTGATTATATTGGGCGAGTACCTGCTGCATTTTCAAGGCCATGCAGGCTGTACACACGACGATATCTTCATTCTCCTCTGTATTCTTCTCCGTGGCAACACTGGTGGGGACTCCCCCCACCACCATATAAGCGTCTCCGATGGTTTTGATTTTTTCTAGCCCGTATTGATCACTGAGTTGATCAAACTCGGAAAAAATTACATTGAGAATTTCCACCAATTCGGCAGGGGTTTTTTGGCTGGAAAACTCCGTAAACCCGACTAAATCGGCAAATAAGACCGTGACTTCCGTTAATTGGTCAGCAATGGGACTTTCGCCCTGTTGGAGGCGTTTGGCGATGGTTTGGGGTAGGATATTGAGGAGGAGTTGTTCGGTTTGGGCTTTTTGTTCTTGGAGTTCTTCTTCGATTTGTTTCCGTTGGATTAATTCTCCCAGTTGGGTAGCGATCGCATCAACTAATTCCACCGTTCGCGGTTGATAGGGACTGGCCTGGGTTTGATAAAAAATCAACACCGCCACTACCTCCTCATCGGCTAAAATTGGCACACCAAAGGCCGCCTTTAACCCCGTTTCTGCCGCCACTTGGCAACGGTGAAACACAGATTCCGGTTCACGGGAACAATCTTCCAACCATTCAGGGGTGCGAGATTGCCACACCCGGCCTGGCAGTCCTGAGCCTATCCTAAAGGTGAGGGTTTGGCTATATTGCCAGAAGGTTTCAAAGGACGAATCATGGCTGTGATTGCTGGTAATACAAGTTAATGTCGTTGAATCGGGGTTAGAGAGCCAGGCTTCGCCGTAGTCCCAGAGAATATACTGACAGACTAACTCTAGAATAGACGCGATCGCAATTTTCAGCGACTCCTCCCGACTCAACGCCTGAGTCACATCCAACAGGAGACGAGTTTCCCGTTGAGCTTGTTGGAGTTGTTCATTTTGGCCCTTGAGGGTTTCATTTTGTTGCTGGAGTTGTTTTTGCAGCGATCGTAACATTAACTGATTTTCCACCCTCGCCAACACCTCCTCGGTTTGAAACGGTTTACTCACATAGTCCACCCCCCCAGCACGAAAGGCTTTCGCCTTATCCTCTCCCTCCGTCAACGCACTTAAAAAGATCACAGGAATATCATGGGTGTTGGAATTCTCTTTCAGTTGTTGACAGACTTCATACCCATCGAGATCAGGCATCATAATGTCTAGCAGAATAAGATCGGGGGTAAATCGTTCTAAACTCGCCAAGGCCATTGTGCCATTGGGAGCTAAACGCACCTCATATCCGGCTTTTTTGAGAACAAAGGACAATAAACGCAAGTTATTGGGCAGATCATCAACGACCAAAATAATGCCTTTCTCCTCGGTCGCTGGAGCATCAGTCATGATTAGGTTATTCCGGGACGCTACTTATCTTATCTACGATTCTGTCACATTAGGGGAGAATCAGTAATCGGTCATGGGGAATTGGTAAACAGGGAACAGTTGTTACTCCCCATCTCCCCTATCTCCCGACTCCCGACTCCCCCATCTCCCCATCTCCCGACGCTCCCCCTGCTCCCTAAGCTCAATCACTGATAGGATAAAACATATCCTGAAGTAATATTGATTTGAGAAGATTTTATGTCTATACGATCATTACTCTCTCGTGTTGTTGCCTTGGCTTTAGTGGCGGCGATCGCCTTAACCGGATGCGGAACGAACAGTGAAACCGGACTCACCGGAAACTATCGCCAAGATACCCTTACCGTCATTGAAAATTTAAACACCTTAATCGAAACCCCGGAAGACTCCCCCAAACTCGAAGATATCCGCGACACAGCCCGTCAGCAAATTAACGAATATACCGCCCAATATCGTCGAGATAACCAAGTCTCTGGCCTGCGGTCCTTCACCACCATGCAAACCGCCCTCAATAGTTTAGCGGGCTTTTATAGCACCTACGGTGAACGGCCCTTGTCCGACAAATTGAAAAAACGCTTAAAACAAGAATTCCGGGATGTGGAAATCTCCCTCAAACGCGGATTTTAACCCCATTCTCGTTTAATATGAGTTCCCATTTCCCTCCACAGCAATCAACTGGGAGGGAATTTTTTCTATTGTGTGTCTGCTAGGATGGCGGTTAGCTTCGAGCAACACTAGAAAAAAACAGAGATTTAGGGGTTTTGCTCATCACCCCTGAAAAATAAATCGTTCGCTACTCATTCCTACCGAAAAACCAACATGACAAGGGGACAACATTTCTGGACCAAGATCACATCAGGATTAGCCCTCAGCAGTATCCTTGCTTGGCCCTTCACGGGGATATTACCGACCTTAGCCCAAACCCAAGGGGCCTATTGTCGTCTCTCTCAGGATGCGATCGCGCGCAAAGAACAACTCCGCCAACAAGCCTTCCAAGGCAATGCCCAAGCCAAAACCCAATATCAAACCCTCCTACAACAACACGCCCAAGCCTTACAACAATGCAGATCACGTAATTGGCCTCGACAACAAGCCATTTGGCTACGTCTCTACCCCTGTGACGCAAAACCAGGGGCGTTAGACAAAGTTCTCGATGATATTGTCAACAAAGGCTATAACGAAGTCTATATTGAAGTCTTCTACGACTCCCAAGTCCTACTCCCCGAAGCCGATAACCCCACCCCCTGGCCCTCCGTTGTCCGGTCTCCTGGGGCCGAAAATGTCGATCTCTTTGCCGATGCCCTCCAAAAAGCCCGGGCCCGAGGTCTCCGCCCCTATGCCTGGCTATTCAGCATGAACTTTGGTTACGCCTACTCTGCCCGGCCTGACCGCCAAAATGTCCTCGCCCGCAACGGCAAAGGCCAAACCAGCATCGAATACGTCCCCGACGGGTCCCAAGCCTTTATCGACCCCTACAACCGCCAAGCCCAACTAGACTATTACAGCATCCTACGAGAAGTGATTGAACGCCGTCCCGATGGAGTCCTCTTTGACTATATTCGCTACCCCAGAGGCGAAGGGACCGACTCGGTGGCCGCCAATGTCCAAGACCTGTGGATTTATGGATCAGCCTCTCGCGCCGCCCTCCTGGACCGGGCCCGCAATAACCAAGGCCGAGAATTAATTAACCGTTTCCTCAACCAAGGGTCTATTAGTGGGGCAGATGTCCAAGCCGTCCGTCGTCAATACCCCAACGATGGGAGTCCCCAATGGCAGGGAAAAGGAGGCGGCAGTTTACAACAGGAACTCTGGTCTCTCACCTTAGCCCATGCAGCCCAAGGGGTGATTAATTTTCTTGACCAAGCCTCCTCGGTGGTGATGCGGGCTGGCATTCCAGCAGGGGCTGTCTTTTTCCCAGGTGGCAATAAACCTGTAGGCCGCCAAGGGTTTGACTCTCGCCTTCAACCCTGGGATAGTTTCTCCCCCAATTTAGAATGGCATCCCATGTCCTATGCCCTCTGTGGCAGTCCCAATTGCATTGTAGAGGAGGTAGAACGGGTCATTAACCGGGCCAATGGCAACACGCGCATTGTCCCCGCATTAGCCGGATATTGGGGACGGTGGGATGAAGACCGCCCCCCCTTAGAAACCCAAATGCAAGCCATCCGCCGTCAAGCCTCCGAGATCAATTCGGTGAGTCATTTTGCCTATTCTTGGCAAGAACCCGAAATCGACCACGCGAGGCGGTTTTGTGAGTTATAGGGTGGGTTGCCAGTTGTTGGTGTTTTGTCCCACCCCTAGCATTAATTTCCTTTGATTCTCCTCCTTTTTCCCTCGCAAAGGGGGAGAATTTAGGGGTAAACACATCTAATAATGTTAATGTTAATGTTAATAATGTTAATATTAATAATGTTATCCTTCTGATTTAACGAGGCTTTCAAAATCTGCTAACAGTCGATTGGGGACTAAAAAAATCATCTTAACTTTATGATTAACGGGTTGTGACTCAATTTTGACAAACTGGGGCGGTAGATGAGAACGACTGATATCCTTAGACTTTACAAATGCAAAGCAAGAAAAGTTCACAGATTCAATAAATTTCAGCAGTTGTTTTTCTGGATAGGCTTCTGAAAGAATTAAAGGTTGATCGCGGAGTATTAAATTTTTTCCCCCTCTAAGAATCTCAAAGTCTGCTCCTTCAGCATCCGTTTTTATACAGGATACTGTCAAGTTTGGATACTCTGACATTAAATTATCTAGAGTATTTACCTTAACTTCTATAGAATTATCGTGAGAGTTAGTCCGAACCAAAGAATTCACTTCCGGTGTAATACTTAGATTGAGTTTCATCACTCCTGATTGGGAATACAAGGCTTCTTGAATGATGAAAGTATTGGAAAACTGGGTAAGATTTTTTTTTAAATTTTCTACCACTCTTGGATCGGGTTCAAAAATATATACTTCCTTAGATGATGGAGCAGCAAGCAAGCTATAATAGCCAATGTTTGCTCCCACATCTAAAAAAGACTTATCCTGCTCTAAAAAATTAAGTAAAATCGCTTCGCTCCCCCAATCCACTTTATTTTTCTTTAAAAAAACTTCTGTTCCAAACTGGCTAGACCAAGGAAGAATCATTTCAATATTATTCATTAAGCGAATTTTTTGATCAATTTTGAGGAGTTTATACAATCTTCTTAAAGAATAACGGTACACAAAATTAAAATAACCCACTTCACGAGCCAGACGCAAAAAATAATTGAGAGTGGAGAGAAGCATAGTATCGTAATGGATTTGAGTATTTTTTATTAAGTATATGGCATAGGACATAATTTGTAAACATGAGTCTGCTGAATCCCCATTCTGTAAAGATTGAGTCTGAACATATTGTTTTTCACCAATAAGAGCATATTGCTATAGAGGTTCACAGCACAGTTGGATTAAGAGAGAGCGAGAGAGATAACGCACCCTTAGAAAACTGAGGCGTTGCGCTCACTGAGTCTGAATTGGTAGTTTGAGGTTAAGATTCCCCCTAGTCCCCTCCCCTCTGTGGCAAAATCCACTAAGATGATTCAGAGTGTCTTACTGTTTCACAAATACTCATGCAGCTTCTTTGGCTTGGTTTAGCAGTTGTTATCCCTCTTTATGGTTTTATTTGCTTTGCGTTGTGGAAATGGCAAAACCGGGTAGTGTTTCTCCCCACTCAGGAGACTTATTCCACCCCGCAAGCAATGGGGATGCCCTATGAGGAGGTCTGGTTAACACTCAATGACCAAGAAAAGTTACACGCTTGGTGGATACCCCAGACGCTAGGGAAGGGGACGGTGCTATTTTTACACGGTAATGGCCTGAATATGAGTGCCTCTCTCAATTTAGTGCAAGCGGTGGTGTTTTATCGCTTGGGTTTATCGGTGTTGATGGTGGACTATCGGGGATATGGGAAAAGTCAGGGGAAACAGTTTCCTACGGAACAACAAGTTTACATGGATGCCCAACGGGCGTTAGAGTATTTAACCCAGGATCGCCAGATCAGTCCCCAGGATATTTTAGTGTATGGTCATTCTTTGGGCGGCGCGATCGCCCTACACCTGGCAACCCACAACCCTGACTTGGCCGCGTTACTCATCCAAAGTTCGTTTACCCGGATGCGCGATATGGCGGACCATGACAAAATTTACAAACTGTTTCCCATTGACTGGTTATTGCGCTATGAGTTTGACTCTCTCAGTCGCGTTAAAACCCTCAATCTGCCGATGTTTTTCATTCATGGGGAAGCAGATCAGCGTGTTCCCTCCTACATGAGTCAGCAACTCTATGAGGCAGCCATTACTCCCATTAAGGATTTATACTTTGTGCCAGGGGCAGATCATGATCATGTCCCTGAATGTGGGGGTGAGACTTATATACAACGAGTCAAAGCGTTTATAAGTCATACGTCGTTAGGACGGTTGATAGTTGATAGTTGATAGTTCTTTGTGAAAAAGGGAACAGGGAACTCCGGAACAGGGAACAGGGAATAAAATATTGTTAGTTTTCTCCATCTCCCCTATCTCCTCCATCTCCCCTATCTCCTCCATCTCCCCTATCTCCCCTATCTCCTCCATCTCCCCTATTACCCATTACC
>NZ_JAQMSD010000341.1 GCF_028330525.1 Spirulina sp. CS-785/01 | reverse complement strand
TGGGGTGGGGAGGAATATCCCATCGAGACGGAAGGCCAGTTGTTTGACTTCGACGGAGGTGAATTCGTAGTTGTCTGCGTCGCTGGCCGGACGGTTGAGGAGTTCAAAGAAGCTACGGGGGTATTGTTGGAAGATGCGGTAGAAAATGCTGTCAGTTTCCACGGTTTATTATTATTTTGGGTCTATTTTAAGGGATTAAGGATTCTTTAAAAACTTGAAAGGTATTACTTCAGATGCTATGATAGATTAGAAAATTTTTGGATATTTGTGATGTATCCGGTAAAACTACATAAGATTAAACGCTACGTTGAGCTTCTGGTGTGTCGTTGGAGAGAACAACCCCCCTCAGCTTTACAGAGTAGTGAAGTTAACCGAGAATTCCACTTTATTTGTCACCATCTACACGAAAGCAACAATCCTCATGCTAGTGTGATTACCAATTGGTTAACCCGTAAAATTACGCAAATTCCTCAAAACACGGTTAATTATAAAGGTCATATTCTGCTGATTTTTGAAGACCTCAATCAACAAATTGGTCAGTTAATCCAGAGTCCGATTGCTTCCTCCTATCACACTTCTGCGACTTCTAATCATTCTTCTACCTATAATTCTGTAAGCTCTGCCGGATTTGCCAGTCAACATTTCACCCCTCCTAAACCTCTCACATTTGATCAACTATCAGAAAATTTGAGACAACGAATTACGGCCAGAGGAGTGAGAGATGGGGAATCTCGCTTCATGGCAGATGGGGCAGAAAAATATAATAAAATACCAGAAGGGGTTCGTCGCAAAGGTGTTAAGGCCATTGAAAACTATTTAGATAAGCATGACTGGAGTCACAAAACTTCTCATAAAAATGGAGGTTCAAGTTCACCTAAAAATGGTGATTGGGAAACGAGTCGATTTAACCGAGGTCGAGGCTCAAAGAATGTTAGTGACAAAGATGCAAAAAACATCCAAAAAGTAAAAGGATTCAATAATATTAAAGCGAATGCTTCGTTAGTTGTCAATCAATCTTTCAAAGCAGGAGGAATTGCATTTGCAATTGAAGGGTCATTGAGTGGATTAGAGAATTTAATAGCGGTACAACGGGGAGAAAAAACCATTGAGAAAGGGCTGATCAATACTTTATCTCAAGCTAGTAAAGCAGCAGTAACAACCGCTTGTGTAAGTGGAGGTCTAATTTTAGTTTATTTAATGCTTCCCCTTCCTGCTCAAGCAGCAGTTGGTGTAGCAATTGCTAAAAGTGCTCCTATTTTAAAGATCGTTGCAACTACGAGTTGTGCTAATCGTTTATTTAATATTTTATCCAGTACACCCAATTTAGATGGAATGGATAAAGTGCAATTATTAATGGAGTCCTATGGACTTGATGAAACGGAAATGAATTTTCGAGAGTTAGAAGCCAATCATGAATTAGAGCAATTAAAATCACAAATGTTACAATAAGGAATCTAACTTATAGATACTACAACTCTTCTGGGCGTATGCAATACGCCCCTACCCAAAACCATTGTAGGGGTTTATTGCATAAACCCTTATTGCATAAACCCTTCTTAAATTCTTGGCACTCCATACAGCTGGTAGGGTGCGTTGGGTGGGAGAAATGGTGGGAAATGCAGGTAGCTTTATATCCACCCAACGCACCATCTCAGTCTAACAGTGCGTTCAACAGATGTTACGTTAAGGGAAAAACAAAGTTAATTGCTGTTGAACGCACCCTACAATTGAAAATAGAGGAAAATTTACAAAGTTCTATCGTCAAGTTGCTTCCTTGAAAAATACCTGCTAACGTAAAGCCTATATATTTAGTACGCTAACAATTATGTCTCAAATTCATCTTAATCCTCAAACTTTAAGAATTTCTAGCTTTGGACCGATTACAGAGTTAGAAATAAAAGTTGATGATTTACTCATTTTTATTGGTTCGCAAGCCAGTGGTAAAAGTACAGTTAGTAAAGCTATTTTTTTCTTCAAATCTTTGAAGGACGAATTACTTAGGTACTTATATCAGTCTTACAAGCAACAGAAGTTCGACGAATCAGTAACAGATTTTGCTAAACAAGCCAAGCAAAAATTCATAAAAATTTACGGTCATACTTTACAATTCCCGGATATGGAATTGAAGTATGACTATGGCAATGGCATGGTGACAACAATTAAAAATTCTCGCTACACTGATATTATATTTGATGATTATTTCCGAAGCCAGTTTCGTAACCTTGTGCAATATTTACAGCAAAACTATAATCAATTACAGAAACAATCTATTTTTCTATCTTCTAGAGAACTTAGTGCTATCAATGCCCAAGAATCTAACCTTTTTGATACCATTACCGAAGAAGTTAATAAACTTTTTAATGATGAAAAAGATTTATTGTTTTTACCTGCGGGTCGAAGTGTTATTACTACGCTATCACAGCAACGTTATAATATTGATTTAGGGGATATCAATGAGAGTGAAATAGATAGTCTAAATTACTTAAAATTAGATTATATTATGCAAAATTTTATTTCTAGAATTGATAACGCTAAACCGTTATTTAATCAGTCTCTAGCAGATTTAATTCAAGATAGTATTTCTGATTCTAATAACCCAGAATATCGGGAAATCATAAAACTAGCTCAAAATATTATTGATCAAATTCTTAAAGGGTCTTATCGCTACGAAGATGGTATTGAAAAAATTGAGTTTGGAGATGGGAAAGAGACGTTAATAAATTTTGCTTCTTCAGGACAACAGGAAGTCGTTTGGATACTTTTGCTAATTCTGCTACTTATTGTGAGAAAGCGACCTGTTTTTTTGGTAATTGAAGAACCAGAAGCTCATCTTTTTCCAGTTACCCAAAAACAAATTATTGATCTGATTGGTCTGTTGGCAAACCAAAGCAATAATCAAGTTATTGTGACAACACATAGTCCTTATATTCTCTCCTCTTTTAACAATTTACTTTATGCTCATCAATTAGGGGTAAAAAAATCGAAAAAAATTAATGAAGTGGTTAATCATCATTGTTGGATTGCTCCAGAACGATTAAATGCGTATATCTTAGAAGATGGAACTGCTCGTTCTATTATGGATACAGAGGTTAGGTTAATTGAGTCAGCAGAAATTGATCGAGCTTCTGATATTATTGTGGATACCTTTAATCAACTGTTTGAACTTGAGGATGAAGAATGAATTTAACTTGTAAAGATTTTGAGGATGATTACCCAGATTGTACGTTTTGTTCTCAGGGTCAAGAAATTGTAGTGAAAGAAAAGAAAAGAAAATATATTCTCAAGAACGCGACTAAACAAAAAGTTTGTAAAATTCGTATAGATAATTGTGTAATTACCAGTTATGATCAAAAGAAATGTGATTACTTGATTATAGTTTGTCAAGGAGAAGATAAAAAACCAGAAAGTTTATATTTTGTAGAATTAAAAGGAAAAGACTTGATTAAATCAGTTGAACAGCTAACCGAAATGATTGAGCATTGGCAAGCTCATATTACAGCTAAAGTATTTGCTAGAACTGTATTAAGTAAAGTCAATGTCCCGAAAACGATTGAGACAGATGCTAGGGTTAAAAAGCTCAGAAAACTGGTCAAGCAATATCAAGGAAATTTCGATTATGGTGCAATACAGTATGAAAAAGATAAAGTTTAATGGGGATGGTGCGTTCAATGGATGTTACGTTAAGGGGAAAAAACAAAGTTAATTGCTGTTGAACGCACCCTACGGGGGCTTTACAATTGAATGCGAATGGGTTGATTTAGATCGGGTAAGGTTAACTCTAAAACGGAGTCTTGGGCATAAAATACCCCATTGTATTGACTTTGAGGGTTGGTAAAGGTGAGACGGTTGGTGTCGTTGGCTTGTAGGGTGACAATTTCACAGGAGACTTGTTGTAATTTGCCGTCGATGCGGAGGGTGCGATCGCTCAATCGATCCACAATTAACACTTGTTGGGCATTCAACAACACTTTAACTTGCAAATGACGCAGGGTAAAGCATAATAAGTCCGGTTGCAGAGACTCCACCCCCACCCCTTCCGGGAGGCCAGAGATAGGAGTGGTGGGGGTGGGTTGCACTTCCACGGGAGGGGGAGGAGTGGCCGGGAGAGGAGTGGGGGGGACGGGAATAGGAAGGGAAATGGTATCTAGGGAAATTCCCCATTGTTGGGACTTTTTGTGCAACTCAGACCGACTTTTGACCGCTTTTTTCACTTGGCCTTGTTTGCTGAGATATTGTTCTTGTTTTTGCTTGGTGGCTAACCAGCGTTCCCGACTAAAGGTTTGCAAGTCTGCATCCTCATGGTGAGTATAGCGTTCGTAAAAGGTCAAGGTCTCCACCAATGAGCCAATTTTCTCTAAGGCAACTCCCAATTCTTGCATCGTTAAATAATTTTCCCAGTCCGGGTTAAAGACAATTTGTTCCTTTAAAAATCGCTCATAACGCTTGCGTAAGTCTCTGGATAAGCAATCGGGGTCTAACTCCGAATAAGCGAGGGTTTTGGCGATGCTGAAGGGGAATCCTGACTCATTTGCTTGGGGGGTGGAGAGAAGGTTGGGATGGGTTTCGAGAAGGTCTATGGTGTTCTCCCAGTCTTGTCGGTGTAGGAGTTTCTCTAGGAGATATTGTAAGGCACTTTCACCGATGTTGGCTTGTTGGGCCTTCTCTAAACAACGGTTGACTTTTTCGGGTAAACCGAGGACTTGATACACCCAAACCGCTTCTTTCCAGTCTTCCTGTTGTTCTAACGCAGTGGCAACTCCGGTTAACCAGTCGGGGGTTTCGGGGTAGTCGGCCACCTGCCAGGCGGTTAAAATGCGGTCATATTGCTTTGCTTTGGCTAAATAACTCAATCCTTCGGGGAGTCCTAATAATTCCGCTTTGGCGAGGTTATACTGGGGTTTCTTGGTACTTTTGGCGACTTCCCAACAGGTGACGGCGGTGGGATAATTTTGGGCATAATAGAAACAGTATCCCGCGCGATCGCGCATTCCGGCATATTGGGCAGCGGCCAGTTGTTGCAACACCTCCCCCAACTGTTGCCATTGGGCCGCAGAGATATCAGGAGACTGTTCAATTAAATTTGAGACAGTATCCCCGTATGTCTGCATTGCGGCTTTCCACTGGGCCAAAAAGCGATAGTCCTCTAAACGGTTTTCCACTATTGCCGTCTTCAGAAACTCACTAAACTGCCAAATGGCGGTAAAATCAGGATTGGCCGTTGCCATAAACGCCACCAGAGGACGGACTTTTTCCGGGTAAACCACAAACCCCTCTGTCTCTGTAATGCTTCCTTGTTGCTGATACCACCTCCCCAACGCAGGCCAGTCCATCCCCAACCAAAAACAATTCCACGCTTCCTGTTGTTCCCCCAGTTTCAGGAAATACTCCCCCGCAGAGGAATAATTTTCCTCAAATTTCTGGGCCCAAGCATCACACCTCGCGGCCTGGGTTTCATCTCCCAATTGTAAATAGGCTTCTTGGGCCCGTCGCAATAAATCTGGGTTTTCGTCCTCTATCCCTTGACTGGCGAAGGTTTGGGCAATACTCGGCAGATCATCACTTCCCCGTAATGCTTCCGCATGATCTCCCGTATCAATTAATTGAATGCGATTTTCCCATTGTTGGCGATGTTTGGGAAGGGAATTTAATAATTGTTCTAATTCTGCGGGGTTGCTTGCGTGTCTCCAGAGAGTTGTTTCCCCGTTTTCAGTATCGACAATAAATAATCGTTCTGTTGCGCGAGATGCGGCCACATAGAGTTTATTAAAAAAGTATTTGCTTTCCTCCGATGCCCCTTCGATGGTGTTCCAAATATCCGGGGGACATTGTTCGCCAAATTTGTATAATACCACCTGTTTAAATTCTAACCCTTTGGCTGCGATCGCGCTCAAGACATTCCAAGGCGTTTTCTCCCGGTGGTTAACTTGTTGTAAGGTTCGTAACAGTTCATCCCGTTGCACATAGTCTGCTTCTCCCCCTTGGTCACAAGGGATGATTATAATAGTATCGCGTAAATAGTCTTGCAGTTCCTCTAAAGACGTATTGCGTCCTAAAATCAATTTTTGCGGTAAAAAATCCCCATGTCGTCGCGCTTTCTGGGGACATAATTCGGGAATTGAGAATAGCACACTCCGCCACAATTGGATTAAATTATTAACGCCAACAATAGCGGGAGTTGAGCGATAATTAGATTCTAACTCAGCAAAATTCATCTCTAACCCCAAGCGTCCGGTAGGGGAAAGAGTAGTGATAACTTCGTTATAGAATGCGGCCTTTAAACTTGCCCAGCGAAACCCCGTAGGATTCAGGGTTTGTAGGGGATCACCCGCAAAAGCAAACGGTAAACTCTCAATATGTTGGTGTTCCAAATCATAATTGGAAAATACCGACAACTTCATAATTAATTGTAACTCTAAATGGGTGAAATCTTGCGCTTCATCACAGAAAATAGCTGTATATTCCGGACGATAGCATTTTAAATTTAATACCTTGCGAATTAAATCCTGATCATCCCATTTTTCCTCCTCCTTTAAATAGCGGGAGTACCACTTCCACACCGTCTCATAAATTTCTTCAAATTCCTCCACCGTCACCGTTTGTTCCCGTCGAGGAATTTCCTTATAGTCTTCACTATTTAAATAACAATCTCGCTCATCTAAATGATATCCTTTAATAAAAGTGCGAATAACTTGCCAGCAGACTTCCGCAGAATATTTACTCTTGAGTTTTCGATAAAATAATTGCCGAAAACGGTGAAAAGAGATATAATTCGCATCATTAAAATTATCCCGTTCTTCTAAGGGGAGTAAATTGCGGAGAAACGTCCGAAACGACTTAAAAAATGGACTAATACCCGGCAAATCTTCCGACTCCCCCCGCTTCGCTAAAAAGCGGTAATGGGACGCTAATAGAGGAATAACCCGTTCTTTCGCCACGCGCAGTAAGCGTTCATTGTAGGCTAAAAAGAGAGGATGGGGTTTTGCTAGGATAGATTTTTGTTGGAGTTTACAATACGATAAATGGCGATGGCAGTAGTCCGCAAAGAGATGAAATAACATAGTGGACTTGCCACTGCCTGCTTGTCCATTGAGAAACAAAGGTAAAGAGGTTTTAGTTGTAGAAACCCCGTGTAAAATGGCTTCTTCCTCTGCGGATAAGGCTAAATTAGCATTCTCCGCTTTTTCGATGGCTAACCAGTTACTTTCATCAGCTAATAAATAACTGGGATAAGCACGACTCGCCACCGTTGTCAACTCATCTAAAGTAATAGGAGTTTGAGGACTAAAAATAGTAATTTCGGCCTCTTGCAAAAATGTACCTAAAAGGTCTTCAATTTCGGTATCCGTGGGAGAGTGAATAAAGGGGAAAATTAAAAATAAAACTTGCCGTGGGGGGTCATCGGTGGTAAATATGCGACTATAGAGAATCCAACAACTCCCGTCTCCGTAAAGCTGAATGCCCTCCCACGGGGTAGGCTGGCCGGGGTCTTGCGGGGCATCCACTAAGACTGCTATGTTACTGTTGAAGGCTCGCCAATGTTGCTGTACGTCTGGGGTGGCGAACTGATTTACCCATGCTTCGCTCTCATAGACCAAAACATTGTTAAAATCCATACTGAGGCTAGGACGGTTCAACCAAGGCCGCAACTCATCGCTGAGGGGGTGGGGGAAATGGTGCGCTTGCTGAGAGGCTTTAACCTCATTTAACCATTGCCAGAGGCGATTATCGGTCAGGTTAACATCGAGGGGTTGATTTGCCCAATTGACGCGATCGCGCAAAAATAATTCATACTCATGATCCCCCCGTCTAAATACCTTCAACCAGCAGAGAATATAATCCTCTCCCACCTTACGGATACGGGCAATGAGCCGTTTATTCCCCTCCTTTCGCTTCAAATAGGGGTAAACCCGTTCAAAGCGGGCGAGAACTTGTTCTAGGCTCATTGTAGCCAATTCTGAGGACAGGCGATCGACCTTATCAGCCAGTCCTTTTGCATTAACCTGTTCATTAAACACCTCTGTGCGATATACGTACATCCCAACAGCCTTATTTGTATCTCTAGACACTATCTCTATTGTCTATTGTTATATGGGGAATTGGTAATCGGTAATTGGTAATTGGTAATCGGTAATCGGTAATTGGTGACTGGTAATTGGTGACTGGCAACTGGTGACTGGCGACTGACAAAGCTGATATATTTAGGAGTTAATGGAACAGAAGCGGGAATGGCACAGGGAAATCATCTTAATTTAAGTTTAGCGATCGCACCCTTAAACACATCAGGGGTAGAACATTTTGCGATCTGGGTTCTCGATGCCCCATTACCTGCGGGTTATGTCCATCATGACTGCCTTTGGCCCTACGACCTCACCCACGCTTGGATTGCCTGGCAACAAATGTTTTCCCTGCAACAAGAGTTATACATCCCCGTCGAACACCCCGATCTCGACATTAACCAAGGCTTTACCCCCCCCTCCGACTCCGATAACCTCAGTTATGGGGGGAGATTAATGCAGGGATTGGGAATTCAACTCTGGCAATGGTTATTTCAGGGATCAATCCGCGATAGTTTAGTCCAGAGTCGCGGTTTATCGTTAGGCCAAAAAAAACCCCTCCGCTTACGACTCGATATCCGTGATCCCAAACTCATCCCCCTCCCCTGGGAAATCATGCAATCCCAAGCGGGAAAACAGTCCATTGGCCTCAACGAAAACTTACTCTTTAGTCGAACTACCCGTGATGTTGATCCTCTCAGTACCCATCATGCCCCAGATCACCTGAATATTCTCCTCGTCTTAGGGGAAAGTACCCACCCCTCCATCGAAGGAACATTACAACTGCAACAAGAGGCCGACTCCCTCCTCACGGCCATTCAAGAAAACACCGAAACCTCCAACATTGAACGGTCTAACTCTCCCGTTGATATCAAAGTCGATACCCTCATTCAACCCACCCCAGGAGAACTCAACGAAGCCCTAGAAAATAATAACTATAACGTCTTTTTTTATGCAGGCCATGGGATACCGGCCCCCGACGGCGGATTGCTGTATTTGCACTCAGACGCGAAAATCAACGGCACAGAATTGGCCCAGGTGTTAGTCCGGGAACAAGTGACACTGGCGGTATTTAACGCCTGTTGGGGGGCGCAACCCGATCGCGTACAAAAAACCAGTTTACCCCGCAGTAGTCTGGCCGAAGTGTTAATTCATCATGGAGTTCCGGCGGTGTTGGGAATGCGAGATGCGATCGCAGATCAAGAAGCATTAAGTTTCATTCAAGCCTTCACAGAAGCCTTATCCGAACGAATGCCCGTAGATCGGGCCGTCGCCATTGCCCGACAACAACTCCTCACCCTCTACAAATTTAACCAACCCGCCTGGACCTTGCCCATCCTCTATATGCACCCCCAATTCAACGGCGAATTAGTCCGTTCCCTCGGAGAAGGCATCACCGAACTCCCCACCGTCCTCCCCAGCGACGGAGGAACACCCGTCCCCACCGCCATTATCCGCTTTGTGGACAACCCACAGCGCGTCCAGAACCTACACGGAGGAATGCTCCGCGTTGGCCGTCGGTCAGATAATGATCTCGTCATCCGCGAACGGTGGGTGAGTCAGAGTCACGCAGAAATCTTCTACCGAGAAACCACCGCAGGCAGCAGAAACCCCTCCAGTTACTTCCTGCGCGATAATTCCCGCTTTGGCACTTTAATTTTTACTGGAGTGGGTTGGGAAAAAATCCACCGCCAAGAAATCAGTCTAAAATCGGGAATGCAGATCAAATTCGGCAGTAGCCAGGGGCAAGCCCTAGAATTTATCCTAGAAGTCGAAGACTAAAATAGGGCCTGTTGAAAAAGGATAAGCTAAACCCTATACCTTGGGTTTTAACCCAAGGCTAATAGCTCAAGTCGGCTCAAGCCGACTAATTCCAGACCCTTCTAAAAGGCTTTCCTTCCTATTAATATAAAATCCGCTAAATTGTTTAACCTGTTTTAACAGGTTTTAGCTCTGAGCCTTGGGTTTTAACCCAAGGTTCACTAAAGGTGGCCAACAATAAATACACAACAAAGAACCAACAACAAACAATCAACAACAAACAATCAACAACACCTACCGCTTAATTAAAAAAGCCTTCACCCCAGCAGCCTTAGCCCCCTGATAGTCGTGTTCCACACTATCCCCAATATGCCATGCCTCATCGGGATTACAGTGATGTTTAGATAAGGCTTTGGCGAAAATATCGGGACTGGGTTTAGCAAACCCCAACGCAGAAGAAATAGTGACACTACTAAAATATTTCCCCAACTCTAGCACTTCTAACACCGCATGAAGCCGGGAATCAAAATTAGAAATAATCCCTAATTCAATATCTTCTTTTAGCCATTTCTCTAGAGTCGGGAGAATATCCGGATAAACATACCAAGGTTGGGCAGTGGCAAAATAGCCATAGAGTTGATTAAAAAAAGTGTCAAAGTCTTTAAATTGATCAAGGACTCCCACTTGTTCAAAAGTTGATTTAACAATGGCCTCCCACCATTGATACTCTTGATCGGGAACTTCTATAATATCAATATCGGGAAAGGCAAGAGGAGGAGAGGCTTTAAAACTATCGTAGAACGCAGTATTAATGGAGTCTATCGGGGCCGTTACCCCAAACTCTTGGGCCAACATCCCATAGACTTCCCCAACACTGCCTTTCACCCCGAATAATGTGCCAACGGCATCAAGAAAGATAACTTTTGGTTTTGGTTGCGACATGGCCGATTAAACTTGAGACAGAAACTGTACCACAGGTTGAACAAACCAGTTAAGGCCAACAGTGAGTTGATGTTCAAGGGTAGGGAAACGATAAAGATACGCCAGTCTTCGCGCTAAGTAGGCAAAGGGCCCATCAAGTTGTAATCCTAACCCGGTTAAGGTCGCATTATCGACTCCCAAGGCCATCATTTCCCCAAGGGCATGATACCGGAAAGGGAGAAGGGGGCGATTGCCCATTGAAGCCCAAATATTCCACGCGCAATAATCGGCTTGTTGGATGGCTGCTTGGGCAGTGGCAGGAACGGCTTGCCCTTGGGCATCATAGCATTGGATCACATCCCCAAGGGCAAAGATGTCTCCTTGATTCTCGACTTGTAAGTAAGAATTAACTTGTAAATAGCCTTTTTCATCCTTCGCAAGGGGTAAACTCTGGATCATAGGGGATACGGCAATGCCGACAGTCCAGAGAACGATATCTACGGGTAAAATATCGACTTGATTTTTATATAATAACGAGATCGTTTCGGACCCCACGGACTCGACACTGGTTTCGGTATCGACCCAGATTTGTCGGTCTTCTAGGGCGGCTTTGGCTACTTCTCGGTTATGATCAGGGGAGGTTTTCAGGATATCGGACCCGCGATCGATAATGCGAATGCGGCCTTGTTCTCCCAGTCTATCGGCCAGTTTACAGGCAATTTCGACCCCAGAATAACCCCCCCCGACCACAGCAACCCGGACTTTTTCTGCTTCTGTTTCTTCAAGAAAGCGTAATTTTTCTTTTAACCGATAGGCATTTTCGAGGGTACGGAAGGGGATGGCGTGTTCTTTGACTCCGTTAACGAGATCAGTGGGGGTATGGCCTCCCATGGCAATGACAAGGCGGTCATAGGGTAAAGGCGGGCGATTTTCGAGGTAAACTTGGTGTTGTTCTACGTCGATGCCTTCTACTCGTGCTTGTAGGAAATGTATTCCGGTATTGGCTAACACCTCGGTAAAGGGCGGGGCAATTTCCCAAGTCTGCATTTCCTCCGAGACTATTTCATAGAGGAGGGGGGAAAAAAGGAAGCGATCGCGCTGGTCCACCAAGACAATTTCCG
Organism: Spirulina sp. CS-785/01; assembly: GCF_028330525.1. Taxonomy (GTDB): domain Bacteria; phylum Cyanobacteriota; class Cyanobacteriia; order Cyanobacteriales; family Spirulinaceae; genus JAQMSD01. Next base: position 13,774 of record NZ_JAQMSD010000341.1, on the reverse strand, counting down.
GCTTCTCCTCTCCCCAGTCTAATTCACTCAGGCGTAGGGCCGTATAAAGTCCCCCAAACCCACCCCCAAGAATACAAATTCGTTTAGATGATTCGCTCATAGCAGCCTATTGTAAAGATTTTTGTACTCTTTATATTGTAATAGGTAAGTTAGAAGGCATGAGGAAGTTGGGGGAGATAGAGGAGATGGGGGAGATGGGGGGGAAGAAGTGAGGAGAGAAAAGTGAGAAGTGAGAAGTGAGAAGTCTGTAATTTTTTCTCTATCCTCTCTCCTCTATTCTCTCTCCTCCCTCTGGGGGAGAACAAAGAACCAAGAACAAACAACATTACTGTTTACTGTTCCCTGTTCCGGAGTTCCCTGTTCCCTATTTCACAAACAACAAACAACAAATTAATGATCCATTATTACGCCCACCAAGGTTTTTTCCCTGTCCGGGGGTCCGTTTCAGTCCAAGGAGACAACCAAATCCCGTTGTCTTCAACCGCCACATGAGCTAACTTGAGGGGACGGTTGGCGGGGCCTCGGACAACTTGGCCTTGGGCATCGTAGCGCGAACCGTGGCACGGACATTGAAATTGATGATCCGTATCATTCCAAGGGAATGTACAGCCTAAATGAGTGCAAATATCCACCAACGCCCAAGGATGGAGGCTACCATCCTCTTGCACCGTTAAATAGGTCGGTTCTCCGGCTAAACCAGCAACAAGAGCGCGTGTGCCGGGGGGATACGCTAAAATTTGTTCGGCGGGAATGGGGTTGCCGAGTTTGTCTTTGGCGATAATGCGATCGCTGTCTCCCCCTTCTTTAGGTGGGGCAAAAAATTTAACCGCCGGATAAGCAGCCACCCCGGCAGTTGTAGCAACAACCGCCCCAGTCAGAAAGTTTAACAGTTGTCGGCGCGACATAGACGGGGGATTTAAAGGCAAAGAATCTGCCATGATCACTCACCTCCTAAAAAGGATTATAGATAAATTAAAAAAAATGAAAGAATGAGCAAGGGGGAGAGGGCTAATCCCTTCTCTCTCACCTCGCTACTGGGGGTATGGGCATAGTTACCGCGTCGTCCCTAAACCCTGTTCGTAGTAAGCTCAAAGCGAGCTTACAATCCAAGTAATTTAAATGAACAATAGCGGCGCTCCCCACCGTAAAAAGTAGGTGGGAATGAACCTTAAAACTAGGATTGGGAATTAGTTTCAGTGTTGCGTGTATTAATTCCCAAGAGTCCGTAAAGGCCACAAAATCCGAAGACTGCGGTTAACGCGACAATAGCAGCCGCAACATTAAGCACAATTCCGATCGCCGTTCCAGCATAAACGCTTAAACCTGCGTACAGTAATACACCTGCAACGATTAAACGAAAGAGTCGGTCGAATGTTCCAACATTACTGTTAAACATATAAGGATAACCTCCTGTATGGGTTTCTAACTTCTAGAGACTAGGCTGCTTTACCCGACAGACGCAGGTTCGGGGTTCGCAGCAGGCAGGCGTTCAATGACAGCCTGCATTTTTTCACTCGCTTCTAAGGCAATTTCTTTGGCTCTGGGGCTATGAATCATTAAAAACATCATTAAGGGATCAATCCCAGACACCTCCACTCGCCCGTCTTCGTGTTCTTGAACCACAACATTGCAGGGATATAACGCTCCCGCTTTGTCGTCGGTTTGCAGCATATGATAGGCAATAAGCGGATGACACGCCCCTAAGATTTTATAGTTGCGAAAGTCAGTGTCCAGTTTCTTTTTGAAAGCGGCCTGCACGTCAATTTCGGTGAGAATGCCCATTCCTTCTTCTCGGAGGGCTTCGGTGACTTCTGCGATCGCCGCATCAAAGGACAAATCGACAACTTTACTAATATGATACATAGGGATGATCTCCGAATATTGCTAATGAAGGCTTCACACTCTGGGATCACACGCTTTAGAACTAACGGTGCGAGTGTTGTTGACACTCCCGAATTGACTTCAGGAGATGCTCAAGCAGTCCACCAAGGTCTATACCTCGTTTCCTGCTGACTTTTGTAACGAGTTGTTTACGTCTCTTAATTCTATTTAACAACTAAACAGTAAAATTATCAAGTAGTAATATAAGAAATTTTAGAAACAGGGTAGGTTGGATTACCCATTACTCACCACTTGGCGCGTTTTGCGGGGTTTTTGGGTTTTGGGTTTGGGGGGACGAAAATCTTGGCGGGCCAAGGCCATAGTTTTGGGTAAGACACCCACAATACTCGCCAACACCTCATCCTCTAGAGAGCAAACCGTGTTATATCCGAAATAACGGGACATCATCACTAAAATAATTTTGGCGCGTCGCAGGGGGACTGGATCATTAACCGCTTTTTTTGTGGCGACAATCCATTTACGACGGTTTAAAAAGGTGTTTCGCTTCCGTTGGAGGGACTCCGGATAAGTTAAGGCCACGTCACCCAAGGGAATGATACGCGCACAATCTAAATCTAACACCCCGCCCACGGCTGCATCCGGCCCCACCACTTCTGTATAGTGAGGATGGACTAGGAGGACTCCATTATTGGGAGAGGCTTTCACATAGAAAATCTGACCACTCTTGAGTTGTTGGACAACTTGGGTGGGAGGAAAGAGGGGGTTGACACTGAGTGCGTTCTGAGGCATGGGTCTGAACTCGGCAACTCTGATTAGGAAAACTCAGAAGGAGAGCGTCTCACACAATTAGGACAGAACAATTGGTAAAACTGACATCTAAGGATAGCACTATCTCACTTTATACGGGTCAGAGGTCGTATTGGTGTTCTATAATACTTAGTTGCTTAGAACACGGGGTTTGAGTTTACCGGACTAGAATAACTGTCCTATCTCTATTGTAGGTCTTATGGAGTATCAGATGTTTCCGTGATCCTCACATTTTTTGGGCGGAGCAATGAGTGACCTTCATTACATATCCCCCGTAATTTCACTAAGATTATGATTCAATTTATTAAAAAAAACTATAACAATCCTCCCGATGTAGAAAAAAACTTGGAGATTGGGCTAAATCCTCCCACTTCTTTCTCGTTTGCGTTAGGCTAGTGTATTGGGGTTATGTGAGAGAAAGTGGACTGGTGGAAATTACGTTTTTAGGGACAAGTTCAGGCGTTCCCACGCGATCGCGCAATGTTTCCAGTATCGCCCTCCGATTGCCACAACGGGCGGAAATATGGCTTTTTGACTGTGGAGAGGGGACACAACATCAATTACTCCGCAGTGAGCTAAGAAGCTCGCAAATTCGCCGTATTTTTATTACACATATGCACGGAGACCATATTTTTGGTCTGATGGGGTTAATTGCCAGTTGTGGACTGGCCGGAAGTGGACAACCCATTGATATTTATGGGCCACCTGGACTGAAAGATTATATTTTCACCTGTGCCAAATATTCTTATATGAAACTCTTTCAACGGGTGAATATTCATGCTGTGCGTCCGGGTTTAGTTTATGAAGATAAAGAATTTACCGTCACTTGTGAACAACTAGAACATACCGTCCCGGCCCACGGATACCGCATTGCAGAAAAAGACCGACCCGGACGTTTTAATGTGGAAAAAGCAAAAGCCTTAAATATTCCTTCTGGGCCAATTTATGGAGAATTAAAACAAGGGAAAACCGTGACCCTTGAAGATGGTCGAGAAATTCGGGGAACGGAACTCTGTGATCCCCCAGAAACGGGTCGTAAGTTTACCTATTGTACGGACACTGTTTTTTGTGATGCGTCGGTGGAATTAGCCCAAGATGCAGATGTTTTAGTCCATGAATCGACCTTTGCCCACCAAGATGCTCAAATGGCCTTTGACCGCTTACATTCTACCTCAACCATGGCCGCGCAGGTAGCATTATTAGCGCAAGTGAAGCAACTTTTTATGACCCATTTTAGTCCCCGTTACGCACCAGGTAATCCCTTACAAGTAAAGCATTTGTTAGAGGAAGCTAAGGCAATTTTTCCGAATACTCGGTTAGCGAAAGACTTTTTAACCTATGAAATTCCCAGAAGACGGGGGGATAATGGATAATGAGTATCTATAAATTATCCCAACCGCGATCATGTTAGGTAAACTACTTGCAGACCTAAAACAATTTATCGCCTCCCTCCCCCAAACCCCTCCAACTCCTCCAACTCCTCCCGAACCCCAAACCCCTCCCACTCCTCGAGAACCCACCATGAACGCAGAAGAACGCAGACTCACCGAAACCCCCCAAACCCCTTGGAAACTCTGGGGTCCCTACCTCAGCGAGAGACAATGGGGAACCGTCCGAGAAGATTATAGTCCCGATGGGTCAGCCTGGGACTATTTTACCCATGACCAAGCCCGGTCTCGCGCCTACCGTTGGGGAGAAGACGGTATTGGCGGCATTTCCGATGATCAGCAATTATTGTGTTTTGCTCTCGCCTTTTGGAATGGTCAAGACCCTATACTCAAAGAACGAATGTTCGGGTTAACTGGAACAGAAGGAAACCACGGGGAAGATGTTAAGGATTATTACTTTTATCTTGACAGTACGCCCACCCATTCTTACATGAAATTCCTCTATAAATATCCTCAGCAGGAATTTCCCTATAGCTGGTTAGTGGAAGAAAATCAGCAACGGGGAACAGAAGGAATGGAGTTTGAGTTATTAGATACAGGAGTCTTTGAAGAAAACAAATATTTTGATATTTTCCTTGAATATGCCAAAGAAAATGCTCAAGATATTTTAATTAAAATAACAGTTGCCAATCGTGGTTCAGAAACAGCCAGTTTGCACATTTTACCTACCCTTTGGTTTCGGAATACTTGGTCTTGGGAAGAAGAAGCAGAGAAACCTCGGTTACAACAAATTAAAGCCGATGATAAGTTCTCAATGGTTGAGGCCAAGCATTCCCAATTAGGGAAGTATTGCCTCTATTGCCAAGGAGAAGCCCCCTTATTATTTACCGAAAATGAAACCAATTATCAACGGATTTTTGAAGTTAATAACACCACTGCTTATGTAAAAGATGGCATTAATGATTATATTGTTGCCGGAAACAAAAACGCAGTAAATCCCGACAAACTTGGCACAAAAGTAGCCCCCCATTATCAACTAGAAATTGCTCCTGGGGCGAGTCAGGTCATTAAATTAAGATTAACGAACCGCGCTTCTCTCGGCGACCCTTTGGGGGGAGAATTTGACCGAATTTTCGACAATCGGAAACGGGAGGCCGATGAATTTTATTATAAATTAATGCCCCAAGAACTGGATGATGACTGTCGTAATATTCAACGGCAAGCCTTAGCAGGATTATTGTGGAATAAACAATATTATTACTTCGATGTAACACGCTGGTTAGAGGGTGATCCCACCATGCCTGCCCCTCCCCCAGAACGTCAAGAAGTCCGTAATAAAGGCTGGATACATTTAGAAAGCCAAGATATTATTTCTATGCCGGATAAATGGGAATATCCTTGGTTTGCTGCTTGGGACTTGGCGTTTCATTGTCTTCCCCTGGCCCTAGTTGACCCAGACTTTGCTAAGAACCAACTGGATATAATGACACGGGAGTGGTATATGCACCCCAATGGCCAACTCCCCGCGTATGAGTGGAATTTTGGGGATGTGAACCCCCCGGTTCATGCTTGGGCCAGTTGGCGGGTTTATAAAATTGAACAGAAAATGCGGGGAACGGGAGACCGGGCATTTCTGGAACGGGTTTTCCAAAAACTGCTCCTCAATTTTACTTGGTGGGTAAACCGTAAGGACACAGAGGGGAAAAATATCTTTGAAGGGGGGTTCTTAGGACTGGATAATATTGGGGTGTTTGACCGCAGTTCCCAACTCCCTACAGGGGGGACATTAGAACAGGCCGATAGTACCAGTTGGATGGCTATGTATTGCCTGAATATGCTGACCATTGCTTTAGAATTAGCCAAAGAAAACCCTGTCTATGAAGACATGGCCACTAAATTTTTTGAGCATTTCCTCTACATTGCCGATGCGATGAACCATGTAGGGGGAGAGGGGACTAAACTCTGGGACGAGGAGGACGGGTTCTTTTATGATGTCCTCAACTGTCCCAATGGGGAACAAATGCCGTTAAAAGTGCGGTCTATGGTGGGACTCATTCCGCTTTTTGCTGTAACAACCATTGAACCTGCGATTTTGGATCAATTACCGGAATTCAAAAAACGGCTAGAGTGGTTTATTAATAACCGTCCTCAACTCAAACGGAATGTGGCTTGTATGGAAACCCAGGGAGAGAAAGCCCGCCGGATGTTAGCCTTATGTTATGCCACTAGAGACCGTTATGTCCCCGAAGACCGTTTCCGTCGTGTCTTAGGGAAACTCCTCGATGAGACAGAATTCCTCAGCGACTACGGTATCCGCGCCTTATCCCGCTACCATAAAGACCATCCTTATCTTTTCTCTATTGATGACCAAGAATACCGGGTGAGTTATGAACCTGCCGAGTCTAGTGGGAGTTTGTTCGGGGGAAACTCCAATTGGCGGGGGCCGGTGTGGCTACCTGTGAATTATCTGTTAATTGAGTCGTTACAACAGTATCATCATTATTTGGGGGATGAGTTCAAGGTGGAATGTCCCACTGGGTCCGGACATTGGATGACGTTATGGGAGGTGGCTAGGGAACTCTCGAATCGTTTAATTCGCCTTTATACCAATGATGAAACCGGACATCGTGCGGTTTATGGGGGGATTGCCAAGTTTCAAGCGGACCCTCATTGGCATAATTATCTTTTATTCCACGAATATTTCCACGGGGATAATGGGGCAGGAATTGGGGCTAACCATCAAACGGGATGGACGGGTTTGCTGGCGAAGTTAATCCAACAAACAGGAGAATACGGGGGTTAGTGAGACAGTGTTGAGGAACAATGGAGATTCTTTTAGGACTGGTGGCTTTGGTGGCGTTGTCGCTGTGGGTTTATCGGCGGTTTCGGAAGAAACGCACCCGCCCCCGTTTACCCAAGGGAAAACCTCATTTACAACGGGAGTTAGTGCGTTTGTTGGGCGGGGATGAGGCCGCTGCATCTCGTTTGGTGGAACGAGAAAAAGTCCGCAATCCGGGTCATGGGGAGGATTGGTATTGGGATAAGGTGATTTATAATTTAAAGCGCGATCGCCGTTCTTAATCAGGAGTATAATGGCTTCTCAGGAGTTTGGTGCGTTACGCAGGCATTTGCGGGGTACTTCACGGGGATAGTGATGGTTAATTGCTGTACACTTGGATATATTTTTCTAGGACGGATGCGATCGCCTGAGTCCGTCGCTTTTGATCCTGATAAACACAATCCCATTCTGTCACGGCTCGACCCTCTCGCGCACAAATCCCTAACAACCCCGTTGCCCGGTTGCGGCCATTCTCTAAATCTAAATTATTATTCCCATTGAGGTAAAAAGAAGCCGTTCGGGCCCAGGCAATGGCCTCAATTCCCTTTAACCCTCCCTGATAGGCCACCGCCAACGCTTTCGGAAACACGCGAGAATGAATAGGACTCGCTTGGTTATATAAATCAGCCGTATTAATTAAAGCCTCAATATTACGATTCGGATCAATCCCGGCGGCATTTAAATCCTGAAGATTGGTGGGCAGTCGATCCAACGCCCGCTTTAAACACAAGTCTTCCGCGAGGGGAATATTGCCCCCACTACGGCCTTGATCACTACAGGGGCCATAATTTGTCACCCGTTCCCCCCAAGATAAATTACCTGGATCAGTATGGCCAAAATAATTAGGCGTTTGTTCCACATACAAAGTCCGGCCTTCCACAAAAATGCGGTAATTGCCCTCCGCAACGCCAATGGCCAACATTCCTAACGCCGTCGGTTCACCGAACAAAGCCCTGTGACGCATTAAACTCTCATTGAGGTTAAATTCCTCTGAGGGAGACGAGGCCGAAGCAGTCGAAGACTCCTCCTCCTGATAACTCGCACTGTCCTCCTGACTCGGTTGAGGAGGAAGGGCAGTCTCTGGGGGTTGAGTAGAAGTCGCCGACTCCTCAGTGGTGGCCGCTGTTGTCTGAGCGTTACTGGGGTTTGAATCCTGCGCGATCGCCTCATACTCATCATAATTCAGCAGCGGATCAAGACGACTCGCAGGCATCCTAGGCAAACCGCCATCCCCCACCGTCGGCTGATACCCTTGACTAGAAAGCATCTCCGAAGGCAGAAAATACTCCGAGTCTGGGGCAACCCGTTGCACTGAAGCCGAGAGTTGTCCCTCTGGAAGATTGCCTTCCGGTTGGGGAGACTGAGAGGTTGTGCTAAGAAAAAACCACAACGAACCACTCCCCACTAAACCAAAAAACGCCATCCGTGCTAACCAAGCCCAATAGGACATTATCACTCCGCCAATGTAAAGTAGTATTAATTACTGGCTGACCATTCTAGCGTCTTCTGGCTTCAGGGCATAGAGGCAGCAGAAACTTTCTAGATTAGATCAGAGTCCAATCCTAGGAATTCGCAAAACTTGAGAATGAGCCAAAACTGTCTGGGGGTGAATATCTATGGGACATCCAACTAAACGAAAAAGCAAACAACAGCCAACCCAACCGCGCTGCTGGAGACGCTGGGGCAAAATGCTCCTCCTCTCGCTCCTCACCTTAGTCTGTGTGCTAGGTTTAACCCACCCCTCTTGGGGGCAAAACGCCTTCACACGACAATTAGGGCAAGCCATTCCCCTACCCACCCTACTCAACACCACCTCCACCAACCTCAACCAAGAAACCGCCATAGGATCAGTCTATGTTGATGGTCGTTCCCTCTTTCGCATCAGTGCCAACAAAAACCAATTGAATAGCCGCATTCAGGAAATTGAACAAAATCTGCGGGAAGTCAAATTAGACTATATACAAGGAGACATCTCAGAATTACAGGTCGAAATTCGCACCCAAGAATCCCTCCCCACCCTCTACATCAACGAAGCCTACATAATGACAGTCACTCATGTAGATGCAGAAATTCGGGGGTTAGAGTTATCGGCCTATGCAGAAACCGTCAAAAATGAGATTACCACTGCCTTACAACGGGCAAAACAAGAACGACAACCGGAACAGATGTGGCAAAACGCCCAAAACGCCAGCATCATTGGGGTAGGGGTGATTGTCTTGAGTCTCTTAATGCGCTGGTTTCAAAAAAGACTGCAACGCTCACCCGAACAACTCAATGTCACAACTGAGACTCCCGACATTGCCAACCAACCCCAAATTACAACCCAACTCACCCAAAGACAAAAGAGTAATTTAAAAGCCATTCAACGATTATTCTTTAATGTGGGGCAAATGGTGATTTGGGTGGTAGGGATATTACTCATCCTGCATCTGTTTCCCCAAACTCGTGGCATACAAGTGTCTCTACGTCTCGTCTTGCGGTCTTATTTATTTGTCGGCGTTGTGGCCTTAGTAACCTATGTTCTCATCCGCTTGAGTTATATTTTCATCGATCGCATTATTGAAACCCTCGTTGAAGGGGCCCAACTCATGCCCCAACGAGGACAACGCCTCCAACAGCGTGTTTCGACCATTTCTGGCGTTACTAAGGGGTTAACCACCATTACCCTCATCATCATTGCCATTTTTGTCTCTCTCATCCGCATTGGTGTAGATGTCGGGCCCTTGGTGGCAGGTGCAGGTTTAATCGGGGTGGCCCTCTCCTTGGCCTCCCAAAACCTCATCCGAGACGCAATTAATGGCTTTTTAGTTTTAGCCGAAGATCAATATGCAGTGGGAGATGTCATTGTTGTAGGAGATGTATTTGGATTAGTGGAAAATATTACCCTACGGATGACCCAGTTGCGCGATCCCGAAGCGCGTCTTATCACCATTCCCAACAGTGAAATTAAAGTGGTTTGTAATCTATCGAGTCGCTATTCTCAAGCGGATTTACAAATTCCGGTGGCCTATAGTGCCGATATTGATAAGGCATTTGCAGTGACGGAACGCATTACGTGGGAATTGGTGCGTGATCCCCAATGGCAAGATAAGATTATCGGTGATCCGCAAATTTTGGGCTTAGATGCGTTTAATGAACGAGGAATGGTGATTCGGATTTGGATTAAAACCAAACCTCTCAAACAGTGGGAAGTGGCCCGAGAATACCGTCGTCGCATTAAACGCGCATTTGATCAAGCTGGAATTGCCTTGGCAGTTTCTCAGCAGGAACTTTGGGTACACGACAACCATTCCCAACACCCCTTTTTCCAATCCTCCGGGAATTGGGATAAAAAGGATCAGGTGCGTTATGACGGATCGGGAAATTAAGGTATCGGTTCAACTATCCTAAGACTTTTTGGAGATGCGGGGGGAGAGGAAAAACATCACCAAGGCCCCAATGATCACCCCCCCAACTCCTACACCAATGGCAATATTGCGGCCTAGGGTGCGACTGGTGCCTAATACCGGATTATCCAAAAGATTGGCGGAGAAATGCAAGGATTGAATGGCCCAGATATCCTCTAATTTTTGTAATACGGCAGTCCAGCGCATGGCCATGGTTTCTTCTCGGCCACTGGTGAAGGAAAAGGTGGCCACCACTTGGCCTTGGGCCACTTCAATTTCTGGAGTGAGGAAAGTTCGAGTAGTTTCGTCTGCTAATTCCATAGCAATCTGTTCAATAGGGCCAGCAAATTGGTCATTCCAATAGCGTTCAAAGTCTTCAACACTGGTAAAAACTTGATTGTCAACCGTCGTAATCGTGAAATCGGGATGTAAATAGGGCTTAATTTGTGAAAAGTCTCTGGTATTAATGGCTTCTAGGGCCATTTCTCTCGTTTTTAGAATAGACTGGAGTTCAGGAGAAGTCGCTGCTTGTGCGGGTTGGGGATAATTTCCCCAGAGGAAAAGAGAGAGCAGGAGGCCGAGACCAAGAGAGTATAATTTCATAATAGTTTTGGGTAATAAAATTCAGGAAACCTTCAGATGTGTTTTTTAATCACCAACCACCAGGGACTGAAATTCCCTGTCTCCTCTAACAAGTCCTTGCGTCTAGGACTAATAACTAAATTTTCCCATTTAGTTGAATGAATCCATTTTAAGGGATTTTTGGCATTAGGCAGGAATTTTCAAGGCTTACCCGTGTCACTTCCCCCACCCGTCCCCCGATTCTCTCGCATTTTTCACAAAACCCTCCATTCCCCTCCCTCCCTAAGATAGACTAACTTTAGACTCCCCAAAGAAAAACCGATACTTTCATCCCCCCTGACCAGAACTCAGCCAATGCTATCATTGAGAGAAAGTTGGAGATTTTTCTTCAACCCTTACCCCCCATTGCTATCTAGCAAACCGTCTGAAACAACCCTAACTGAAACAACGCTCAAAATACTCATTTTTCTAGGCTAACCTCTGTTAGCTAAATTCCCCAACTGGAGCATTTCACCGTTCCGGTTTTCCTAATTTAATTTAAGCTCTCCGAAATCTAGCACCCATACACTGTAGAGCCTAATGATAGCTGTTCTTTTGATAGCTTGAGCCCACCTTCAATGGCATTTTAAATCGAACCCTCTAACCAGAATCATGAAACAAGCAAAAAGTACCCAGTCACAAACGAGGTTATCGTTCCAATGCCAATTAAATCCATTAATCCTTCAGGAAAAAACCAAATTGATGCACTATTAAGCCAGAATCAATGGGAGCAACCAGAAATCACCTACAGCTTTTTAGTAGATAGTGCAGCAGATAGTTATTATGGCAGCGAAACCGTTAGGGAAGTCAACGAAGACATTAAAGCCAATGTCCGCTTCATCCTAGAACAAGTCATAGAACCCTTCATTAACATTGATTTTGTCGAAGTTGACGACTCAAGGGACAATTATGGCCAATTTCGCTATATGTTCTCTGACGGTCCCTCCTATGCCTATGCCTATTACCCCAGTGGAACATCCCTAGGAGGAGATGTCCATTTAACCGATGAGTCAGAAAACAATAGTTGGAATAACTTTTCCGATGGCATTGGCAATCATGGTTATCATAGCCTAATCCACGAAACTGGCCACGCCCTAGGGTTAAAACATCCGAACAACTACAGTGGAGATAACTCCCCCCCCTTTCTCCCCTTTGAAGACGATCATACTACCAACACGGTGATGTCCTATAACACCCCAGGACGTTCCGCCGCCACCCTGATGCCCTATGATCTCCAAGCATTACAATATCTCTATGGGGCCAAAGCCTTTAACGACACCCAAACCACCTACTCCTTTGCAGAAGTTTCCTTCTACAACGACGGGACCCAAGACTTTGGCACAACCAGCACCACCATTAAACAAACCCTCTATGATAGTGGCGGAGAAGATGTTTTAGACTTCTCTAATTTAGCCTTTGAGGCCGGTGGGTATCATTTTGACTTAAACGAAAACGGCATTCTCACCACCAAAAACGCCTATAACAGTGCAGACTATCAGGCCAACGGGGATAACAGTGGGACAACCTATACTACCTCCAGCTACGGAACAGCCATAGCCTTCAATACTATCATCGAAAACGTCATCACCTCCTCCAGTGATGATTGGATCATTGCCAACGGTGCAGCCAACCGTTTTAGTGGTTATACTCCAGGAGTGGATAGTGGGGATGATACCCTATTTGGCACAGATGCCACCGACACCCTAGACTTATCCGGTTATACGTCCTTTGAGATCACCCAACAACAAGACGGAGGAGACTTACGCCTCATCTTAGCTGGAGATGGTTCAATCACCATCAAAGATTACTTTAATGTTCCTGAAAATGAGCGCATTACCCTAGAGTTTGCCGACTCCATCATCTACGGAACACCCGGCCCAGATAACCTTTACGGTACAGACGGAAACGAAACCATAGACGCATTAGCAGACGATGATGATCTCTATGGGGAAGCAGGAGACGACATTCTCTATGGTCGGTCTGGGAATGACCGACTAGAGGGAGGAGAAGGAAACGATGAACTCTACGGAGGAGACGGCAACGACAGCTTTTTTGATGGAGACGGTGACAACCGCTTAGAGGGGGGTGCAGGAGATGATGAATTTTATATTGATGGCACAAGCAATAATACTTTTACGGGTTACACACCTGGCATCAACAGTGGCAATGATATTATCTGGGATAACAATAATAACCCAGACACCCTCGACTTATCGGGATACAGCTTCTCTACTGTGACCCAAGAAAAACAAGGGTTAGACTTACGCATCACCTTGGGAGAAGATGGTTCAGTCCTCATCAAAGATTACTTTAATACTCCCGATGAGGAACGGTTCACTATAAACTTTGCCGAGTCCATTATTTACGGAACACCGGGACGTGATGACCTCCAGGGGACAGCAGGAAACGACACTATAGACGGATTAGAGGGTAATGATCGACTGTTTGGTAAAACAGGAGATGATATCCTCTATGGTCGTTCTGGGGATGACAAACTGTACGGAGAACAAGGAGACGATGAACTCTATGGAGGAACAGGCAACGATAAATTCTTCGACGGAGGAGGCAGCAACCGCTTAGATGGCGGAGCAGGAGATGATGAGTTTATCCTAGGTTCAGGCAATAGTACCTTAACAGGTTATGCGCCAGGGGTCGATAGTGGTAATGATGTCCTGTGGCTGAGTGCTGCTGAAAACTATAGTCAAGATACCCTAGACTTATCGGCATATCACGTTTCAGAGTTAACCCAAGAGAAGCAAGAACGGGATTTACTGTTGACTCTGGGGGGGGATGGTTCAGTTCTGGTTAAAGGGTATTTTGAGATATCCCCTAACAACCGTCTCAATATTGAGTTAGATAACTCGGATATTACCGATGGGTCTCTCTATATC
>NZ_JAQMSD010000340.1 GCF_028330525.1 Spirulina sp. CS-785/01 | reverse complement strand
GGTCTATGTGTAGCCTAAGAGGTTGTGAGTCTCAGCCGCATCGTTCGCGCAGCGTCTCCGCAGGAGAAGCGGTATCGACTCACCCGCTTTCCTCCCCCACCTGTTCCGAGGTGGGGGAGTCCCGCGGCTCTTTTGTTGAAACTATTATTGTGAATTACCCAAACCGGGGAATTGAGACATCATGGCCAGTCCTTCGAGAGAATAAACCCCTGGATATAGTTTGCCATTAATCTCCCAAGTGGGATAACCGGAAATTCCCTGATCTCGACAAAGTTGTGTCTGCGCATTCTCCCCCCTCGGATCACATTCAATTTCCGTCAAATGCTGTGCTGCTTGATTGCCGAATAATTGAAGTTGGCGATCGCATTGCGGACACCAATAGGCCCCATACATTTTTACTCCTTGTGCCGTAAGATGCTTGGCCAGTGCCACCTTCGTCTCTGGGGATGAAAACTCGCTCTGTTGAGTTGCCACCCGGTTTCCCTGTAAAGAAACCTGATCAGGATTTTCCGGAGTCACCGTCACCCGAAACGCACAACTGGTGCTAACTCCTGCACTCAAGAGGATTAAAGTGGCGAAAGTTAAGCAACGGAAATGTTGGTACACCATAAGTCTTAAAGAAATGCGAAGAAATGCGCGATCGCTATTCAATATCATGCTTCTACAGTACCAGTAGCAGTGATCCCGAAACTGAACACAACCAGTTTCCATTTCTAGTAGGGATTAAGGCGGGTTTTGATTATTTAGTTGTGTTGAGTTATCACCTTTTTATAGAATATAAATTATAATTGCAAGATTTTTTTGAGTATGTCTAAAGATTCTGATCTTTACAAAATTATTGGTATTGATTCAGGCTTTTTATTGTTCAGTTACACTGCACTTCACCGAAGCTATCTTAAATTTTTCATTTTTTTAACACTCTATTGCCAATTCCCTGATTAAAAAAAGCAGTTCACACTTTAATCGAACCTTCGTTAATATTACATAGCGTAGAGAAGTAAAGAAAAATTAAGCGCATGACCCAGACTATTGCCCCCGAACAAGTCCATAGTATCGTTCAGAACCAACACCAGAACCCCTTTGAAATACTGGGGTCACACCGCATTGAAGACAACGGGAAAACCCGTTGGTCAGTCCGGGCCTACCTCCCCGACGCAGACCAAGCCTGGGTTATCCGACCCCAAGAACGGGAACAACACCCCATGCAGACCCTTCACCATCCCCACTTCTTCGAGTGTGAACTCGATGTCCCCGAACTGAAAAACTATCAGATCAAAGTCAAAACCGGAGAACACGAACGAGTCTTCTACGACCCCTACGCCTTCCGTTCCCCCCGCTTAACCGACTTTGACATCTACCTCTTTGGGGAAGGAAACCACCACCGTATTTACGAAAAACTCGGCGCACACCTCACCCAAGTCGATGGAGTCCAAGGCGTTTACTTCGCCGTCTGGGCCCCCAATGCGCGGAACATCTCCGTCATCGGAGACTTCAACAACTGGGATGGTCGTCACCACCAAATGCGCTTAACCGGAGGCGGTATCTGGGAACTCTTTATCCCCGAACTCCACGAAGGCAACCTCTACAAATACGAAATTAAAAATATTTTCGGACATATGTACGAAAAGTCCGACCCCTACGGGTTTCAACAGGAACTCCGACCCCAAACCGCCTCTATCGTCACCAACCTCAACACCCACCAATGGGGAGATGAAGACTGGATGGAGAAACGACGGGAAAAAGACCCCCTCAAGCAGCCTCTTTCCGTCTATGAAGTCCATCTAGGGTCATGGTTACACGATAGCGCAGAAAATTCTCCAGAACAGGGTAAAGCTGTCCCTATCTCCGAAAAACCAGGGGCCCGCTTCCTCACCTATCGAGAACTGGCCGCTCAACTCATTCCCTATGTCAAAGAATTAGGGTTTACCCATATCGAAGTCCTCCCCGTCGCAGAACACCCCTTTGATGGGTCCTGGGGATATCAAGTCGCAGGATATTTCGCCCCCACCTCCCGCTTTGGGACCCCAGAAGACTTTATGTACTTTGTGGACCAATGCCACCAAAATGACATCGGAGTTATTGTGGACTGGGTGCCAGGGCATTTCCCCAAAGACCGCCACGGGTTAGCCTATTTTGATGGGACCCACCTCTACGAGTACGACGACCCCCGCAAAGGAGAACATAAAGAATGGGGAACGTTAATCTTTAACTACGGTCGCAATGAAGTGCGTAACTTCCTCATTTCTAACGCGCTGTTTTGGTATGACAAATACCACATTGATGGGGTGCGGGTGGATGCCGTGGCCTCCATGCTGTACTTAGACTATGACCGCAAACCTGGTGAATGGGTCCCCAACCAGTACGGAGGAAACGAACACCTCGAAGCAGTGGACTTCCTGCGGGAACTCAATTCCCTCATGTTTGGCTATTATCCTGGTATTCTCTCCATTGCCGAAGAATCGACTTCTTGGGCCTTAGTGTCACGTCCCACCTATATTGGAGGGTTAGGCTTTAGTTTCAAGTGGAATATGGGCTGGATGCACGATATGCTCCATTATTTCAGCCAAGACCCCGTGTATCGGAAATATCACCAAAATAATGTCACGTTCAGCATTATGTATGCGTTCAGCGAGAACTTCATGCTGGCCTTATCCCATGATGAAGTCGTCCACGGGAAACGCAGTCTATTGGGGAAAATGCCGGGGGATGACTGGCAGAAATTCGCCAACTTACGGGCATTATTCGGCTATATGTTCACCCACCCCGGCAAGAAAACCCTATTTATGGGGATGGAATTTGGCCAGTGGAATGAGTGGAATGCGTGGTCTGATTTAGACTGGGGGATATTGGAAAATAAACCCCATCAACAGTTAAAACAGTTTATTACCGATTTAAATAAACTCTATCAGAGCGAACCTGCTTTATATTCCGAAGACTTCTCCTTTGCGGGGTTTGATTGGATTGAATGTAATGATGCGGATAATAGTGTGGTGTCCTTTCTCCGCAAATGTCCCGACTCGGAGGAGTTTTTGGTGACGGTGTGTAATTTCACCCCCCAACCTCAAGATGATTATTGGATTGGTGTTCCTGAAGGAGGATTTTACAAGGAAATTTTTAATAGTGATGCGGAACATTATGGGGGGAGTAATTTAGGAAATTATGGCGGTAAATGGGCCTTTGACTGGCATAATCCCCGCTTTCCCTATGCCGTTGCTTTAACCCTTCCTCCCCTCAGTGTGTCGGTGTTTAAGTTAGACTCCACTAAGCAGTTAACCGAGGAAAAGGAATAATAAAAATACGCCCTGGGTTTAAACCCAAGGCTAAGAGCTTAAACCCGTTAAAAACGGGTTGGAAAACCAACCCGACACTTAAAATTACAATCTTTGATTTAAGAGTGGTAGTTCACCTCCCTATCCCCCCATTGATTCAGTGACAAGATTGAGAATGAAACAGCCTTGCCCTTTCAAAAAGGGTGAGGGGGGATTGGGAAATCTCTATAAATTCGCCATCACTTTGCGGGCCGCTTCTAAGGTTTGATCAATGTCCTCATCGGTATGGGCCAGGGAGGTGAAACCGGCTTCAAATTGGGAGGGAGCAAGATAAATGCCCTGCTCTAACATCCCCCGATGATAGCGGGCAAATTTCTGTAAATCGGATTTTTTCGCCCCTTCGTAGTCGTGAACGGCATCATTGGTGAAAAAGAGGCCGAACATGGCACTAATGCTATTTCCATAAGCAGCATGGCCGTTTTCTTTGGCGATACTGACCAAACCTTCGACTAATTTTTTGGTCATTTTGTCTAACTGCTCATAGGCCCCCGGCTTTTGCAGCAATTCTAGGGTTTTAATGCCTGCTGTCATGGCCAAGGGATTCCCGGATAATGTTCCGGCTTGGTACATAGGCCCGGCTGGAGCAACCATGGACATGATATCTTTTCGGCCTCCATAAGCTCCGACGGGTAAACCCCCACCGATGACTTTTCCTAATGTGGTTAAGTCGGGGGTTACGCCAAATTTTTCTTGCGCTCCGCCGTAGGAGATACGGAAGCCTGTCATTACTTCATCAAAGGCTAATAACGCGCCATTTTCTTGGGTGAGTAAGCGCAGTCCTTCTAAAAATCCGGCATCGGGGGGAATGAAGCCGGAATTCCCGACAACGGGTTCAAGAATAACTCCGGCAATTTGATCGGGGTTTTCGGCAAAGAGGGCTTTGACGGCTTCTAGGTCATTGTAGGGGGCTGTGAGGGTGTTGCTGGTGACGTTTTTGGGGACTCCGGGGGAGTCGGGGAGTCCCAAGGTGGCGACTCCTGAACCGGCTTGGACGAGGAACATATCCCCGTGGCCGTGATAACAGCCTTGGAATTTAATGACTTTATCCCGTTGGGTGAATGCCCGCATGAGGCGCAGGACAGACATACAGGCTTCGGTCCCGGAGTTGACGAAGCGGACCATTTCAATGCTGGGAACGGCATCAATGACCATTTCGGCGAGGACGTTTTCGAGGACGCAGGGTGCGCCGAAACTCGTGCCTTTGTCGATGACTTCTTTAAGGCCGTTGATCACGTCGGGGTGAGCATGACCGCAAATGGCGGGGCCCCATGTGCCTACGTAGTCAATGTATTGATTTCCGTCAACATCCCAAATATATGCCCCGTTGACCCGATCAATGACTAGGGGTTGGCCGCCGACGGATTTGAAGGCACGGACGGGGGAACTTACGCCCCCTGGCATTAGTTTTTGGGCTGTGGCGAAAATTTCTTCGGATTGGCTAGTTTGTAAAGGTGTTGCAACCAAAATACTCTCCTTTAATTCAAGGCTTAATCTGCTATTGTGAAAACTTCCCCGTGAAGGGTTGGGATAAGGCTCTATTGTAACTCAATAGGCTCATCCCCTATCCTATCGGTCAATCTTTGTCCTACCTAAAGAAAATTATCTCATTTTGTTACAGATGTCTGAGGAAAAGTACGGTTTGGCTTTGCATACGACGACCCCCCAATTAGGGTTAGCGAAGGGGGTGATTGGGGGGCAAATCGACTCGCAAGTGTGGGATTTGGGTCGAGAGTTGTCTTCGGTGCTTCAGGTCTATTTGGGGCAATTTCTCGCGCCTGTGGGATGGGAAGCGTTGGGGTTTATTGCGGTGGCTCAAGGACCGGGGGGCTTTACGGGGACGCGCATTGGGGTGGTGACGGCGCGGGTTTTGGCGCAACAGTTGCAGTTGCCGTTGTTTCCGGTTTCGACGTTGGCGGCAATTGTCCATGGTCATCTGGCAACGATGACTCCTCCCTGTCAAGTTGCGGTGGAATATCCTGCAAGACGGGGGCAAGTTTTTGGGGCGGTGTATGAAGTGTTGCCGACTCAGGCGTTGCGTCCGGTGTTGGGCGATCGCGTCCTAACGCCAGCAGAATGGGAGACAGTGTTACAGGGATTGTCAGAGCGCGATCGCGTCCTAAAACTCCCCCTCAACACCCCCATCGGCCACACCGTCACCAGCATCCTACACCTCGCCACCCAAGCCTGGAACAAAGGAGAACGCCCCCACTGGTCGAAAGCCCTCCCCTTTTATGGCCAGAATCCGGTTTAACTTGTTGGAAGCGTTGGGAAATGGGGGAGATGGGGGAGATGGGGAAGATAGGGAAGATAGGGAAGATAGGGAAGATGGGGAAGATGGGGAAGATGGGGAAGATGGGGAAGATCG
>NZ_JAQMSD010000339.1 GCF_028330525.1 Spirulina sp. CS-785/01 | reverse complement strand
CGCCCCACGATATATAAAGCCCTTTGCAGGATGTTTATAGCTGCATTTATATCTCTATCTTTTATGAAACCACAATGAGGACATACATGGGTTCTAGTGGATAGAGATTTTTGCACTTTTTCTCCGCAATTAGAGCAATTGTCAAAACCACGTGAACTACTCTCACTAACCGCTAAGTCTTCATAGGCAACCCAATCGTTAAATTGGATGATGCAGTAGGCGATCTGCCCATTCATTACGCTGCCTGCTTACCCTTAAATGCTTTCGGCCTTATGGACTCCTAGCTTTGTGATAGTTCCTGGACTGTTGAACTCTAGTATAATCAGACTAACACGACTGGCGTAAGGACGGCGACTCAAGTCGCCGTTGCTTTTGATCCCTGGGCTAAAGCCACAGGGCTTTTAAGCTATCGTGTATTTGTCGTAAAAAGGAACTGCGCCTGAGAGTTGGGCTTCCGTTCCCTGTGATTCAGATAGAGGTACTGCCGTTGGTTTTAGTTAACTTGTCTTGTCTTTTTGCCAAGCCTACTGGGATTACCAACTATGCCCGTAATCTCTATCCCCATTTACACCCGCTTAATCCTACTTTACTGATTGCTGATCCCGTTTCCGGTTATAACTGTCATCAGATTTCCGAGAAGATGAGTCCGGCCTATGGGACGAAAGGCCATATCCGACGGTTGTTGTGGACCCAGTTTCGCTTGCCGCAAATTTATCGTCAATTGCGATCGCGCCTCATCTTTTCCCCCATCCCCGAAGCCCCCCTTTACAGTCGCTGTCGGTCCATCATCATGGTTCACGACCTCATCCCCCTCCACTTCCCCAACAGCAAATCCCCCCTCCATTACTACCATCGCTATTATCTCCCCAAAGCCGTCTCCCAAGCACGACATATCCTGTGTAATTCCGTCGCCACGGCCAACGATCTCGTTAAATTATTAGACGTAACCCCCCGAAAAATCACCCCCATCCCCCTCGCCTACGACCGTAGCCATTTTCGCCCCCTCGACCTCCCCCCCCGGCGAGGCCGGCCTTATTTCCTCTATTTGGGCCGCCAAGACCCCTATAAGAATGTGAAACGCCTCATCGAAGCCTTTGCCGTCTTACCTAACTGTCAAGAATACGAACTCTGGTTAGCCGGACCCACCGATAACCGTTACACCCCCCAATGGCAAGACTTAGCGCGAGAATTGGGCATTCGAGACCAAGTAAAATTTATGGAATATGTCTCCTATGAGAAATTGCCTACTTTATTAAATCAGGCGATCGCCCTCGTTTTCCCCAGTCTTTGGGAAGGGTTTGGCCTCCCCGTCTTAGAAGCGATGGCCTGCGGAACTCCCGTCATCACCTCCAGTATTTCCGCCCTCCCGGAAGTCGCCGGAGATGCCGCCATCCTCGTCAACCCCTACAAAACCGCAGAAATTAGCGCGGCCATGGACACCCTCGCCACCGATCTCACCGTCCGCGACACCCTCAGTCAACTGGGACTCCTCCGGGCCACCGAATTCACCTGGGCCCAAACCGGAGAACAAACCGTCGAACTCCTCAAACGCTTTTTGTAACTTCCTAATCTCCCATGATTCAAGAACTCACCGCTTTAAAAAAGAGTATTCTCGAACAACGCTACGAGGATGCCTTAGCCCTAATTGACGACCTAGAAGGAATGAGTAAACAAGCGATCATAAGAAACATTGAATCCTATCTAGACCGCTTGTTTATTCATCTCATTAAAAATCAAATTGAACAACGTTTAACTAATTCTTGGGCGGCTTCCATTGCCGACTCCCTCCGACAAATCCAAAAATTAAACCTCAAAGCCAATAAACAATCCTATTATCTCCCCCAAAATGAATGGCAAGACTTCTTAGAAGAAGCCTTAGAAGCAGCCATCACCCCCGCCAGTGTAGAAGTTTTAGCCGGAACATTAACCCCTTGGCAAATCAGCGAACAAATTAACCGCCCTCAATTGTTAGAAACCGCCCAAACTTTCATTAATTTAACTTATCTTCATTCTAAAAAAGAATTACCTAGAGAAATTAATCAACAATTAGCAAAATTAGTAGGAGGAGAAGACTGGTATCAAAGTTAAGATGTAAGCTGTTCGTCATCTAAAATTTCTTCTACCGTAAAAGGGGAAATATCGGGAAAATCTTTAATATCTATCCCAGTCTCTAAAGCCGCTAATTTCCGCGCTTTCTCATAGCATTTTGCATAATTTTCCAGCAAATATCCCCGTAAACTGGGACTATTTTCTAAATCTTCTTGAATTCGTTGACGATGTTCTTCAATAGTAAATAACCAACTATTAGAACGTTTTTCAGATTGATATTTATACTTTAAAAGGTGGATTAACAAGATTTTTAAATTACTAAAAATGGCTTTTTTTTCCCGTCTCCCCATTTCCTCTAATTCTTCAATTAAATTAACCCAATCAATCTGCTCAAAATCTTGCCCTTTAATTCTTTCTAAATTCACCTTTAACCAAGCATAATAGTCTTGATCATACAGTGCTTTTAAATTCACCATAGCTGGCTGATTTCTCATCTTTAAGCCCCCATCCCAGAATAATGTCGTAACCCCTTACGCCACAGAAAACGATTCAAAATAAACAATAAAATAATCCAAATTATTAACACCAAAAAGCCCTGCTGTAAATCCACAGGTAAACCCACAAAAATTGCCGTTGGAAAATATAGCGCGTAAGGAAAAGGAGTCCATTGGGCAACTTGAGTCACTATTGAAGGGAACACATCTAAAGGGGCAACATACCCCGATAAAAACAAATAAAAGAGAAACAAAAACTGCTCGATCGCACTCGCTCTTTCCGTCCAAAACGCCAACATCGCGGCAGTATATTGCATTAAAAACCGCAACGTAAACGCCAACAAAGTCGCCAAAATCCCTAACCCCCATTGTCCTAAACTGGGTTGCCAGAATGCCTCGGGATATAAACTAAAAAATAAAATAACTAAAACAATTACAAACGGTAATCGTGCTACCCGTTCCGATAAATGTTGTGCCACATAATGCCAACCCGGATCAAGGGGTTGTAATAATTTCATGGAGAGAATACCTTGCACCACCTCCTGTTCAAAATCCCAAATCACCCAAACTAACGTAAACTGACGAACCAGAAACACCGTAATAAAATAGCGCACAAAATCCAGTCCCGTGAGTCCAAACCGTCCTCCCTGCGACGCTTCCACCCATACCCCCATTAAAATAATCGGCAGTGACCCCGATAACATCCAAAAGAGTAATTCAGCCCGATATTCCACCATGTGGGCATAGTACACCGAAAGTAAAGTGGTAATCTTTTTTAAAACCCAGTTCATGCTAATTCGTTGGCTTAACCTTTATTGAAAAATTCGTGATGGAGTTTTTCTAATTCTGCCTCTAGGGGGTCTTGGGGAGGTGTAGAGGAGGCGGTAAACTTCCGTTGTAATTGGGCTAAATGTTCATCGATCGCACTTTCAGAAGTCGCCAGATCATCTAATACCCCTTGGGCCGTCTGATAGCGTCGGCTAATGGCCGGGTGTAACATCCCATTCAGAACCGTAGTGAGATGATCACTAATAGCTTGTTGTAAATAACTTTGCCAGGCCCATTGGCCTTCATTGGGGTCAAACAACTCAAAGGGATGCTCTCCGGTCAGTAAATGAACACAAGTCACCCCTAAACTATACAAGTCACTGGCAAAAGTTGCTTTACCGATCGCTTGTTCTGGGGCCACATACCCCGCAGACCCAATGGAAGTCCCAGTTTGTACCACAGTCCCCCCTTGTATCGCCTTTGCTGCCCCAAAATCCACTAAAAATAAGCGTTGGTCACTGGGACAATAAATAATATTTTCCGGTTTAATATCGCGGTGAATGACCTGTTGTTCATGGACAAAGCGCAAAACGGGCAATAAATCCGCCAATAATGCCCGAATTTGTCCCTCACTTAAAGTCCCCGTCTCCTGTAATACCCTCGCTAAATTTTCCCCCTCAATAAACTCTTGGATTAAATATTGCCGTTCCTCTTGGGTGAAATAGGCCAATAAATCGGGAATTTGGGGATGTTCGCCCAAGATATCCAACTGAACCGCTTCTCGGGCAAATAATTCGGCAGCTTTGGCCACGGTTTGCGTCCCCTGGGCTAAGGGGAATAATTGTTTAATTACACAGGAGGGTTTTGAGGGTTTATCCTCATCCATGGCCAAGTAGGTCTTGCCAAACCCCCCTTGTCCAAGAGGCCCTATGGCGCGATAACGGTCTTTCAGGCGGAGTTTACTGCCGCAAGTGTGACAAAATTTACTGTCTGGGGGATTATGGGGTTGAGAACAGTGGGGGTTCAAACAATAGCTCATGGGTGCATAGAGAGCATTTCTTTTAATTTTAGACCCCCAAAGACAGAAAGAACACAAAGACGGTCTCTGTGTTCTTTGTGGTTGATCTGGTTGGGGACGTGCTACCGTCCTAGAATTTCCAGACGGACAGGGGCTACCCCACTACCGATCATTCCGATATTGCTGGCTGCCCCGCGAGAGAGGTCAATGATGCGACCTCCGGTAAAGGGTCCCCGGTCATTAATGCGGACGACGGTGGAGCGTCCGTTATTCAGGTTGGTGACGCGGACTCTTGTGCCGAATGGGAGGGTACGGTGGGCGGCGGTGAGGGCGTTTTGGTTAAAGCGTTCCCCACTGGCACTGCGACGACCGTGGAAACCGGGGCCGTACCAAGAGGCCATACCTCGATGTTGTTGCCGTCCTCGTCCCGCCGTCCGAGTGGCGACGGTGTTTTGAGGGGTGGCTTGGGGCCGGATGCTGATCTCGGACATTTTGAGGGGGGGTGCGCCTCCCACTAAGCGACGGAGGCGGTTGGTGGCGTGTAATACGTCTTCCTCCCAGTTGTCGGTGCTGTCGGCCAGTTGGGTTTTTTGGTCGAAGTGGAATAGTTCGCGATCGCCGCTTTTGATCACATAGGTTTTGCGATCGCTATCCCAAGCCGCCGTAATATCCGCCGCCTCCTCAACCGAAAGTTGATCAATGGCCTCCGACAGTAAAACAGCACGCCAAACCGGGTCTTCCTCAGACTGCTGCACATCGGGCAAACGGCCTTGACGAATTTCTTCGGCAGTTAAAAACCCTAAATCTTGGTACTGGGTTTCGGGACTCCCTAAAAACGTGATGAGGGGAAGATTATGAATATAAACTGTAGCGGCAGAGGACGAATCAGAACGATGGGGGAAAATACTGGTGATGCTAGTCGAGACGGTAGATGTTGCGGCAGTCTCGGTGGTGTTGATTTCTTCAGAACGAGCCGTATCTTGAGACGGTTCAGCAGCATGGGACTCAGCCGATTTAGACTCAGGAGAGAGGCTAGACTCTGCCATCATTGGCGGTTCAGCAACAGCCCCTAACGTCAGGACAGTCGCGCTTAATGCAGTTGTTAGGACAGTAGTGGTGAAACCACTCCAAAGTTGTCTATTCATAGGCTTTTGAATACCTTCCGCGTGTCTAGCAGGACAAACCCAACTGGGGTTTAATCCAATGGTTAATGGTGAAACACAATACGATGACGTTTTTCAGAACTGCAACAGATTAACATGAACTTTCAGTGATGGGGATCAGGGTTTTAGGCTAAACCGGGATCATCGTTCCTTTATATTCCTCAGTCAAAAAATCCCTAGCAAGCAGAACACAACGCTTTAAGGCATACTTAGATATCACCGTTATATTAAGAAATTTTAAGCAAAACCTGTGAGAAGATAAAAAATTGTAACTCAATACGTAAGGTTCACCATGGATTATCGAGAAGCAGGCGTTGATGTCGCTGCCGGACGCTCTTTTGTCCAAAACATTCAACAAGCCGTCCAAAGTACCCAAAGACCCGAAGTATTAGGAAACTTGGGCGGTTTTGCGGGTTGTTTTCAACTGCCTGCGGGATATCAAGAACCCGTTTTAGTCTCCGGGACCGACGGAGTGGGGACTAAATTAAAAATTGCCCAGGCCATGAACCGTCACGACACCATCGGCATTGATCTAGTCGCCATGTGCGTCAATGATATCCTCACCATCGGGGCTGAACCACTATTTTTCCTCGACTACTTAGCCACCGGAAAACTCAACCCCGAACAACTGGCCGCAGTCGTCTCTGGTATTGCCCAAGGATGTCGGGAGAGTGGTTGCGCCATCTTAGGCGGCGAAACCGCCGAAATGCCCGGATTCTACCCCACTGGAGAATACGATGTCGCCGGATTTTGTGTAGGAATCGTCGAAAAAAGCAAAATTCTCGACGGAACACAAGTCCAAGTCGGAGATATAGCCATCGGGTTAGCGAGTCAGGGTGTTCACAGCAACGGCTTCTCCCTCGTCCGTAAAATTATCGAACAAAATGGTCTCAATTGGCAGGACTGCCCCCCCGAATTCGGAGGACAATCTTTAGGGGATATCTTCCTCACCCCAACTCAACTCTATGTCAAGCCCATTTTAGCCGCCCTCTCCACCCTAGACATTCACGGAATGGCCCATATTACCGGAGGAGGACTCCCCGAAAACCTCCCCCGTTGTTTACAGGCCAACCAAGATATACAAATTAACCGCAATGCCTGGGACATTCCCCCCGTCTTTCATTGGTTAGCCAAAACCGGACAAGTGAACGAAACCGCCATGTTAGAAACCTTTAATATGGGCATTGGCTTTGTTATTCTTGTCCCCCCAGACCAAGCAGAAACCGCAATTAATTGCTTTCAAGCGCAAAATTTAGCCGCTTTTCCCCTAGGAGAAGTCGTAACCGGGCAGAAAACATTACGCTTTCAATAGTCATACTCCTGAACAATCAACAATAAACAATGAACAATAAACAATAAACAATAGAGGTTTTAATTGATAGTAGGTTGGGTGAAGCGCAGCGTAACCCAACATTCCCCAACGACAGACCTAAGTAAAAAATGTTGGGTTTCACTTCGTTACACCTAACCTACCCAAGAGTTGAACCCTTAAAAAGCTGTTATACTATCAGAAGTAAAATAAACTCTTTAAGACTTATTTTAAACAAGAAGCTGTATAACTACTCTTGACAAAATGCCTACCTATCATTCTAATCAATTACAACTCCCGTTAAAAGTAGTATCCACCGTTCATAGATTCTCCTTTGTGGATTTATTTGCGGGAATTGGTGGCTTTAGAATTGCCCTAGAAAAACTAGGGGGGAAATGTCGCGCTTATTCCGAAATTGACAAAGAAGCAATTAAAGTCTATCAACAGAATTTTATTAATTATTTAACTCAAGACGAACCCAGTTTAGGGGATATTACTCAAGTTGAGGCATTCCCCGATAATATTGATCTTGTCGTGGGAGGAGTGCCTTGTCAACCTTGGTCTGTGGCCGGACAATTAAAAGGATTTGCTGACCCCAGAGGCAAACTTTGGTTTGATGTTGTTCGCTTAATAAAACAAAGTCAACCCAAAGCCTTTATTTTTGAAAATGTACGGGGTTTAGCGAATCCTAAAAATAGAGATAGTTTTGAATTTCTATTACAACAGTTTACCACCATTGGCTATCAAGTTAAATGGAATATTTTAAACGCTTATGATTTCGGTTTACCCCAAAATAGAGAACGAGTCTTTATTGTGGGAATTCGCCAAGATATTGCCAATGCTGAAGAATATGAGTTTCCCAGTCCTTTAAACCTGAATCCCAAAGTTTTAGATATTCTGGATGAATTTAAAAATCATCAACTCCCGCAAAAAGCAAAACTAGACCCCGACGTTATTTTTAAAAATAATAATATTCCTCCCTCTAGGACTCGCTTTCAGAAAAGTAATGAATTAAACGATTTTTTCATTTTTTCTGATTTAAGGAATGGTCACACTACGATTCACTCTTGGGATATTCTTGAAACCACCGCAAGAGAAAAAGAAATTTGTCTAACTTTACTCAAAAATCGTCGTCGCAAAAAGTATGGTAAAAAAGATGGAAACCCTCTAGCATTGGAGCATTTCCAAGAATTTATTCCTGATTTATGTCCCTCAGAATTAGAGGAATTAGTGAACAAAAATATTTTTCGTAAAACTGATAATAATAAATACGAATTTGTTAATTCTAAAAATATGTCTGGAATTAATGGAGTTTATCGCATTATTTTACCCAATTGTGATGTAGTCCCCACGTTAACTGCAACGGGAAGTAAAAATTTTTATGCCACTTGTTTCTTAAATGCAGACAACCCGGAGGACTATAAAAAGAAATTCCTGAAGCGTATTTATAAGCAACAAAAATATAAACCTTTTACCGCACAACACGCTTGTAAATTACAAGGATTTCCTGAAGATTTTGTGTTACATTCCCATGATAAAACCGCACAAAAACAGTTTGGGAATGCTGTTCCTGTTCCCGTGGTGTTTCATGTGGCGAAACATTTAATGAAAATTATTTTAAATTGTTCTGATAATAGCAATGCTCAAAGGTCTTTTGTTGGGTTACGCTACGCTTCACCCAACCTACTATCGTGAGAATTATAAATTGTCTATTATCCATTATAAATTATCCATTAATTTTACCTGCCTAGGTCGTGCATTTTATTAATTAATTCTGCACAATGATGGGTGAGTTGTTCTAACTCCTCTCGTTGGTTAGAGGAAGGGGGATCAATTACCTCGCCAATACGCACGGTAACTGGTGTAGGACGGGGAATTGGTGAATCTTTGACTAATATTTTTTCCGTTCCCCATAAACTTACTGGAATTAACGGTGCATTGGCTTTAGCTGCAATCATAGCCGCCCCTAATTTAGGATTGGTAATGCGTCCGTCTTTGGTGCGTGTTCCCTGTAGGAAAATTCCTGCCGCCCATCCCTCATTTAAGGCTTGTAGGGAGGAACGAATAGCACTGCGGTCTGCCGATTTTCGGTTAACCGGATAGGCCCCATAAAGAGAAATGGCTTCTCGAAAAATGGGAATTTTGAATAATTCCTCTTTAGCCATAAACGCCACAGGGCGACGCATACAGCTAGCGACAATAGGGGGGTCAAAATGACTGGCATGGTTGCTCACCACTACTAACGGGCCTTCTTGGGGGACATTCTCAGCCCCGTAGATTTTGCCCTGAAAATAGCTGTGCAACATGGGACTAACCACCGACCATTTAAACAGGTGGTATAAGACTAAACTGTTGAGGGGTTCTCTTTCTTGACTCATGGTGTTTTGTTCTATCAATATCCCAAGGTTTTTAAAACAGATTGCAGCAAAGATCGCACGTAACTTTGAGCTTCACTAAACCGTTCTACTAACGGATGCTGACTGTGGATGACCATCCGCGCACAATTGCGCCCTGGCATCCCCGAAATTGACCCACCGGGATGAGTCCCGGCCCCTGTGAGGAATAATCCTTGAATGGGGGTTTTATAATCGGCTAATTCCGGGAGGGGACGGAGAAACAACATCTGATCTAAGCTCATATCCATGTGATAACAGTTGCCGTGATAGGCCCCCAACCGTTCTCCTAATTCGGCGGGACTTTCCACATGGCGAGCGATTAAAGACCGTTTAATATTGGGGGCATAGGTGGCTAATTTCTCCAACACTCGGTCAGCCACACGATTTTTTAAGTCATCGGTCCACCCTGTCCCTTTAAACCCTAATCCTTCATGGCCGGCGACGCGATAGGGGGCAAAAAATTCAATCCACAGGGTATGTTTCCCGTCTGGGGCCATGGAGGGGTCTAGGATGGTGGGACAAACCACATACATGGAGGGGTTATGGTCGGGGATTTCGCCATAGGCACAGGGGGCGCAGGATTTCTCCACGTGGGCGACGGAATCGGCAATAATGACTGATCCTACCAAGTAGTCGTCTTGATGGTGATAGGCATCAAAACGGGGGGGTTCATTGAGGGCGCAGTCAATTTTCAGCAGGGAGTTATTATTATTGACAATGCGCCGTTCTACCCGGTCTCGCAGTTGGGGGGCAATGGCCGCAAAATCTCCAGAATCGACCAATTGAGAAAAGACGCGCCGGGCATCGACGTTGGCAATTACGCCTTTGTTGGCCTGATAGTCTTGGCCGGTTTGGACTTGTACCCCCACTGCTTTGCCGTCATCGACGAGAATTTTCTCTACGGTT
This sequence comes from Spirulina sp. CS-785/01, assembly GCF_028330525.1. GTDB lineage: Bacteria > Cyanobacteriota > Cyanobacteriia > Cyanobacteriales > Spirulinaceae > JAQMSD01. Next base: position 9,337 of record NZ_JAQMSD010000339.1, on the reverse strand, counting down.
TGTTCGGTGAGGATTTTGCCGCCTTTTTCTTGGACTAATTTCACTAGGGCGGCAATTAGGGCTCGGGTCCCTCCTTGGGGGCGAGACATTCCTGGGGAGTGACGCATGGCCATCATCATCGCGCCGACGGCCATGCCTTTTTGGGAGGGGGGTGCGCCCATTTCCGCCGCTAATCGGGCGAGAGGGGCTTTAATGGTTTCACTATCAAACCATTCGTTGAGTAGGTCGGTGGGGGAGGTGAGCAGGTTACGCACTACGTCGAGGGCTTTGGGTTTTGTGCCGAGTAAGCCGAGTAAGTCTTGCCAGTTTTCGCCTTCGTAGTTGTTGAGAATGTCTAAAATTGCCATGGGTGGGGCGTTGAATAGGGGGGTAATTGCCCCGGCAATGCGATCCCAATGTTGAATAAATTGTGCGTACTGTTGAGCATCTCGTTTATTATACTGGGCGATCGCTTGGCAGGTTTCCTCGACGGAACGATGGGCTAAAAAGGCTGTCCCGTTGGGGTGGGGGGAGAATAATACGGGGTCACAGGGCAGGTATTTTAAGCCATACCGATGTAATTCTAGTTCTTCTAAGACGGGACTAAGGTGGATAAATTCGTGATCAATGGCACAACGGTTAAATTGAAAGCCTGGGGCTGTTTCAGGGAGGAGTTCTTCGGTGGTGGCTGCTCCGCCTGGGACGGGGCGTTTTTCCAGTAATAGGACTGTATAGCCTGCTTTGAGCAGATAGGCGGCACAGACCAAGCCGTTATGGCCTGCACCAATGATAATGATGTCGTAGGTTTCCATGGTGTTTGCGCTCTAGGATTAATCACGTTGGGGTCTAGATTGCTGGTTGCCATCTTCCCCAAAGTCAGATTATGGTTGAATTTAATCATCTTTGGGGTCAGAATAATCGGCAGTCTAGCCTAAAGTGGGTGTTGGGGCTAGGGTGGGATACCCGGTTCTGGATGTCCTCTCGGTTAAGGCTACTTACCTTTCTCTCAGGCTTGGTCTTAGGTGGGGGAGGACTGGGTTTAGACATAATTTTCCCACGACGGGTAAGCTAGACAGTGAAGATCGGATCATAAAAGTCTAGAGATTTTTCTTTCAATTCAACCATAGTTAAATTGGCGTTATGAATTCCAAAATTAAAATTATTGAACCCTCTGGGATTTTAGACGGGACGAAAGCGAGTGAATTTCGCCAAGAAATTAATGAGAGTGTGGAGAAGGGGGCTGAAGCAATCCTCATTGATTTTAAGGATGTCACGTTTATGGATAGCTCAGGGTTAGGTGCGTTGGTTCTTTCGTTAAAAACGGTGCGAGCGGCTAATAGTAAGCTTTATCTTTGTTCGATTAATGATCAGATTAAGATGTTGTTTGAGTTAACGAGCATGGATCGGGTGTTTGATATTTTTAGCGATCGCACGGCCTTCGATCAAGCCATGCAAGGCATCTAGGCACGCTCTACCCCCTAGGAGTCCTAATCCTGATCAGGAACTCGTGAAACCCTGGATTGATGGGGGAGACGGGGAGGATGGCGAGGAATCAACGTATTTTAAAATGCTTTTTGGCCTCTGAAACCCCTCCTATCTCTTTACCTGCATACTTAATGTATTTTGTCAAGCGTAGTTAGGATTCCCCAGTGAATGGCGGCCCGAAGACTTACCCAAAGGGGAATCTTGGGTCTGCCGTGATTCTCCTTTGCTCCCTCTGTTGCCCTGAGCGAGAGGGAAAAGGGGTTAAGGAAATTTAATCTCCAGTATAGAAGCATCATCATCCAAGGCAGGGTGGGCATTGGCGGCTTGAATTTCGGCAATAATTTGGTCGAGATTACGCTGAGGTTGGAGTTGATAGGCTTTCAGCAGGGCAATAAACTGCTCGAGTCCGAGAACATTGCCATCTTCTTGATGCACTTCATATACCCCATCACTAAACAGGAATAGACTGGAGTGGGGGGAAATATAACAGGAGTCTTCTTCGTATTCAATCTCAGGGAACATTCCCGCCGGGAGGCCGGGGGTTTTCAGGGCGTTCACTTGCCAATCTTGGGGAGAATGGGGGGTGAGGAGTAAGGCTGGGGGATGCCCTGCACTAGAATACACCAGTTGACGACTGCGGCGATTATAGACCCCGTACCACATCGTAAAATATTTATCATTACGCTGGGTCATTTGAAAGATATCATTTAAGCCTCGTAGGACATCTCCGGGTTGGCGATAATTGACTTGTAAGAGTTCCCGCGATCGCAGTAAATTAATCACCGACAAAGACGGGAGAGCCGCCCGTAACCCATGACCCGACACATCCAATAAATATAAAACCAAATGATCCTCATCGAGCCAATAATAATCAAAACTGTCTCCTCCCAGTTGACTCGACGGAATAAAGCGAGAATTGATCTGCACTGAAGGTTGTGCGATCGGTTCAGGTAAAATAGAACAGACATACTCCGCCGCCTCCGCCAATTCCGCCTCTAGTAGGCGTTTTTGCTGTTGCAAGTCGCTACTGAGTTGATGCAGTCGCAACCCGGCCCGGACCCGCGCTTGCAACTCAAACATTTCAATGGGTTTACATAAAAAATCATCCGCCCCAGCATCTAACCCCTCAACCCGGTCTTCAATTGATCCTTTCGAGGTCAATAAAATAAAAAACGTCGTCGATAAATCCGGCAACGTTTTTAAACGACGACAGAGTTCAATCCCATTGAGACGGGGCATTACCCAATCACAAATCACCATAGCAGGAGTAAGTTCTTTCGCTTTTTCCAGTCCCTCTAAACCGTCACTGGCCACAAACACCTCATAGCCTTGGGTTGCTAGTGTTCGCTTGAGTAGCAGTTGAATCGCAGGATCGTCGTCAATTACTAAAATACGAACCATAGTACGGTGGTAACATTAAGCGGGTGGGCAATTGAAACTTCGCGGGAAAAGCATTGCAGATGCAGTCCTGACCCATCACAGATTATCCCCCTTCTCTTCGGTTAACCCAAGAGACCAGAAAACTCTCGGCAAAGAGAAATCAAAGGCCATAGAATTAAGGATGGGGAAATCAAGGCACAGCCTCCCAAATTCGCGCAACAATTGGGATTGCTTTCACTTCAGGCTACACTATATTGCAGTCAACAGTAATCAGTAATCAGCATCCGAAGCCAGAGGGCAGAAGGCAGAGGGCAGAAGGCAGAGGGCAGAAGGCAGAGGGCAGAAGGCAGAGGGCAGAAGGAAGGAGGAGAAAGTTTCAACCTAAAAAGAAGGTCAGAAACTAATCAGAATCAGGCTTTCAGCCCATTTTAGACGATTTTAGTTTCACCGAGCGTGGTAAGCCTTGAATCTTCAGCCTTCCCTCTGCTTGAACCTATACGCATTTCTCATAGACCAAAATCAAACATCTTTGAAACCTGTTCATCCGGCACGGGCCAGAAAACTCCAGGATGGGTATAAATATCGCTTTGTGGCCTAATGTCAAAAAAAGTCGAGTAAATAGCCTACTAGAGGTTAACCCAACCGAAACCCCCATTGAAGTTGAAGTGCTTCTCAGCGACAAACATCTCGAACTCCGCATTTGGGATCTAGGCCCCTCGTTCGATTTATCCTCCCGCTTACAAGTCACTGAAACCCAACGAGATGATCACGTGGGTGGGGGGCGCGGGTTGGCCATTTTGGCCAAAATAGCGGATGATTTACAATATTCTCGCACCCCTGATCAGCGCAATTGTTTATCAATTGTGAAACAATATTCTTGTCAGGGCTAATTACTTAAACCTTAGTTCCATTTTTTTCGCTTATGGTTATTTTTTATGAATCCAGTTATTTCTGCCCCAGAGTTGGCGGCACAACTTGATCAAGCGTCTCTTGTTCCCCAGCAGTTAGTCATTGTGGACTGCCGCTTTCAGCTTGCTGATCCCCATTGGGGCCGGCAACAATATCAAAAAAGTCATATTCGTGGTTCTTATTATCTCGATCTAGACCAAGATTTATCTGCCCCCGTTGGACAACATGGAGGCCGTCACCCTTTACCCGCTCTCAATGTCTTAGCCCAAAAATTTGAGCAAATGGGGATTGTCTTAGGGAAAACCCTAGTGGTCGCCTATGATGACTCAAAAATGGCGTTTGCGTCCCGTTTATGGTGGTTATTACGCTACTGTGGACACGATCGCGTGGCCGTCCTCGATGGGGGATGGTCCCATTGGCAAAACCAAGGGTATCCGGTTTCTGCCACTCCTCCCCCCCAACGTTGGGGGGCTGATGCTGGCCAATTTGTCCCCCAAGTGCGCTCAAACTGGGTGGTGGACATTGATACAGTTAAGGAACGGAAAGACCAAGAAGGGGTGATTTTAATTGATTCACGGGATAGCGATCGCTATCGCGGAGAACGTGAACCCCTCGATCCTCTGGCAGGACATATTCCCTCGGCTGAAAATTTTCCTTGGAAAGAAACATCGAACTCCCAAGGCATCTTCCATCCCCCGGCGGAACATCAACAGCGTTGGCACTCTCTTAAACCCTACGACGAAATTTTCGTTTATTGTGGCTCAGGAGTAACCGCTTGCGTCAATTTGATGTCTATGGAAATGGCCGGATTTAATCAGGCTAAACTTTATCCTGGGGGATGGAGTGATTGGTGTTCTTATCTTATATAACGAGCGTCTAGCTCGACGTAATATCAGCTTGCCTCAAGCTACTATCTAAGGTTCTACATATAACTAACTGTTCGCCCTAGGGTTAACCCTTAAAACCCTTTATTTTGAGTTGACTTAAACAGCAACTTAACTTTGTTGGCTCAAAATAACTTTTAAATGTCAGGAAAAGAACGGTCTTTTCCGACATAGAATCTTATCGTTTCTAGCTTTGGAAATTTGTAATTTACTCTCTAAAAAAATAGGTATTAAATTCTATGCGTTTTACTCAAAATCGCCTCTCGATTTTCGTGGACGGAAATAATATGTTTTATGCCCAACAAAAAAACGGCTGGTTTTTTGATCCAAGACGGGTTTTAGACTATTTTAAAAATGAGCCTAATATGATGTTGGTTAATGCGTTTTGGTACACCGGATTAAAAGACCCCCAAGACCAAAGAGGATTCCGCGATGCTTTGATTAGTCTGGGTTACACTGTCCGGACTAAAATATTAAAAGAGTATTATGATGATGCGTCAGGGCGTTATTCCCAAAAGGCGAATTTAGATATAGAAATTGTGGTTGATATGTTTAATACTTGTGAACAATATAATCGAGTTGTTCTCTTTAGTGGGGATGGAGATTTTGAACGAGCTATCGAGTTATTGCGCTCTAAGAATACCCATATCACGGTGGTTTCAACGGAGGGAATGATTGCCCGTGAGTTACGCAATGCGACGGATTGTTATATTGATCTCAATGATATTCGAGATCAAATTGAGAAGATTGATTATTGATTGGGTAATTGCTCATTGGTCATTGGTAATGGGAGATGGGGAAGGTGGGGAAGGTAGGGAAGATAGGGGAGATGGGGAGTAACAACTGATTACTGTTTACTGATTACTGTTTACTGAAAAAAAAATGACCATCCAACAACGTCGGCAAAAATTGGGGGAAATGTACCATCGCACCGTCCTATTATGGTCAGGACAAGCCCCCTCTCGGAACTTTCCCGCCAATCTTTATCCCTTCCGGGCCAGTAGTCACTTCCTCTACTTCACCGAAATGAATCTAGAAAACGCCGTCATTCGTTTAGACCAGGGAAACCTCACCTTATATTACGATGATCCACCCCCCTCAGCAGCCTTGTGGCAAGGGGAAAAACCATCGCGCGATCGCATCGCTGCACAACTAGACGCAACCGCCGCCTATCCCCTCTCCGAATTACCCCACCATCACCTCACCGAAGCGGCCACTCTCCCCGTCCAAGACAAAGCCACCTATCAACAACAATGTCACCTCCTGCAACGGCCCCTCCCTCCCCCCTCCCAGAGTCAAGGGCCTGACTTAGCCCTCGCTAAAGCCATAATTACCCTCCGTTTAGCCCACGATGAGGCCGCCTTAGCCCAAATTCGCCAAGCCGCCCAAGTATCCATCAACGCCCATAAAACGGGCATTCAGACCGCGAAAACAGCCCAAACCGAAGCCCAAGTCCGTGGGGCCATGGAGGGGGTCATTTTAGCCCATAACTTCACCTGTGCTTATCCCAGTATTGTCACTAAACAGGGGGAAGTCCTTCACAATGAAGTCCATTACCATAGCCTACAGAATGGGGATTTAATTTTAGCCGATGTGGGGGCAGAAACCGAGTTAGGCTGGGCTTCAGATCTTACCCGCACTTTCCCCGTAAAAGGGCGTTTTTCCTCGACCCAACGGGAGATTTATGACCTAGTATTGCGGGCCCATGATACCTGTATTGAACAAATGGGTCCGGGGGTGGAATATCAGGACATTCATTGTTGTGCAGCGCGAGTTTTAGCAGCAGGGTTAGTGGAGTTGGGGATTTTACGAGGACAACCAGAGGAGTTAGTGGCCCAGGATGTTCACGCTTTATTTTTTCCCCATGGGGTGGGTCATTTACTCGGCCTCGATGTCCATGATATGGAAGATTTGGGGGATTTAGCGGGGTATGCCCCAGGCCGTCAACGGAGCGATCGCTTTGGGTTAAAATACCTGCGGTTAAACCGTCCTCTCCAACCCGGAATGGTGGTGACAATAGAACCAGGATTTTATCAAGTGCCAAGGATTTTAAACGACCCCAACACTCGGAAACAGTATCAAAAGTGGGTTAATTGGGAGAAATTAGCACAATTTGCGGATGTGCGGGGCATTCGCATTGAGGATGATGTGTTAGTGACCCAAACGGGGAGTGAAGTGTTAACCGCAGCATTACCTACTCAAGGGACAGAGATTGAAGCGTTGATGAATACTGGTGCATAACAGAAAAGACCCTTGGTTGGCGATTAATTTATCCTTCTTTTTCCCAGGGTTGGGGCAATTTTATGCAAGAAACTGGGGGAAGGGGTGGAGTTTACTGTTGGGGGAAGTAGGGTTACTGGCGATCGCGCTTTGGTGTATTTTTGCCCCCACCGGCCAACCCCTCTGGGGACTGGTAGCGGTACTTTTGGCGGGTGGGGTGTATTTGGGGAACTTATTTGATGCTTACCATTGTTGTGAGGAGACTTTCCCTCACCCCCAAGGGGAAAAAATCCCCAGAACTCAGAAAAATATCTGGTTTGCTGTGTTGTTATCCCGAATTTTACCGGGGTTTGGTCAGTTATATAGTGGCCGAGTGGGGTGGGGATTGGGGTTTATTAGCATAACGGTGATTTTGGTTTTACTTAATGAACTGTTGACCGGGTTGTTGTGGGTGAGTCCAGTGGTTAGCGCGATCGCGGTTTATCATGTGTATCAGACTTTTCCCACCCCTAACCGGACTGGAAAAATAAAGCGATCGCTCTTTATACTTCTCGTCGCCACCTTAGTCAGTTGGGGATTATTCCTGAACTATTTTCCCCTCTGGTTGAGCAATTCTATCGAACTGTTCATTATCCCCAGTTCCTCCATGCAGCCAACTCTACAGATAGGGGATCGCATTTTAGTCAAGAAAAGCGACAACTACCAACCTCAACCCGGAGACCTAGTGGTTTTTGTTGCCCCCGAAGCCGCCCAAAAAAATGATCCTTTCACCGACCCCGACGAAGAAATTATTTATATTAAACGCATCATTGGACAACCCGGCCAAACCCTTCAAGTTCGCCGAGGAGTCGTGTACTTAAACCAATCCCCTTTAAACGAAGATTATTTGGCCAGTCCCCCCCATTATGAAGTCCGTTCTCAGTTGATTCCTGAACAAATGTACTGGGTTTTAGGCGATAATCGAAATGAAAGTTTTGATTCTCATGTCTGGGGGTTTCTTCCCGAACAGAATATTATCGGCCAAGCCTATAAAATTGTCTTCCCTCCCCAGCGAGTCCGTTCCCTTCTATAAGTGCCAATTTGACACTCCACCGAGGGGGTCAGCTATTAGCCTTGGGGTTTAACCCAAGGTATATAAAGGTAGCTCTTTCCCCTCAAACCACAAAACTATTTTGCTCCGCTTGAGTAGCCTGCCAGCTTCGTGCATCATAATATAAATCCGCCAAAGTGATATTGTAGAGAGATTCCTTTAATTTTTCATGTAACCGCCGCCATAAACTAAACGTTACCCAATCTTCCGCTTGCGTCGTGTCCCCTTCATGTTTCGGCAAAGGTTCAATGGTTTCCCCCACCGCCGCAAGAATATGTCCTAGGGAAATTTGTGACGGTTTAGAAGCGAGTCGATACCCCCCTTGAGACCCCCGCAGGGATTCCACAAGGCCGGCCCGTCTTAACTCAATCAATAATTTTTCTAAGTAGGGAGCAGGAATATCTTGTCGTTTCGCAATCGTTGCTACAGACGCGGGTTTAGAGTTAGGTTGCAAGCTCAAATCTAACATGGCTTTCACGCTGTAATGTCCACGAGTTGTTAACTTCATTGGCCGTCTTGATAGGTGTAACTTCTGATATCTAAAGGATAAATCTTGCCCCCACTCACGATAAGATGTTCTGACGAACTGAAAAATGAGATAGTAAAGGATGGCATCATTCGGTTAAACTTTTATCGACCCTCTAGTATAGAGTCCTATTGCATATGTTATTCTAAAGATGGTATAAATTACTGTCGTTACAGTCTGACGCTCAGACCAAAAACACCCCGAATAAATAAGGAAGTGATTTTAGAGTTAAGTTGATGAATAAAACACAAAATCCTGAACCCTTAACTGGGTTAGAACTCCTCACCAAAGTCAAAGAACTAGGAAATCTCAGCAAAGAAGAAAAGGCAAGAGAGTGCGGGTATTACACCGTCACCAAGAACGGCATAGAACGAGTCAATATGATGAAGTTCCTCAATGCTCTCATTGATGCAGAGGGGATCGAGTTAGATGGAACAACAGGAAGCAATGGCCGTGGAGGCAGGTCTGCGAGTTATCGGATCAGTGTACAATCTAACGGCAATTTATTGATTGGCTCGGCCTACACCAAAAAAATGGGCTTAACCCCTGGGGATGAGTTTGAAATTACTCTAGGCCGTAAACACATTCATCTCAAACAAGTCAACTCCGATGGCACGGTGGATGATGAAGAGTAAATGCTGAAGATTGGCTGAAGAAGAATAACCGTTTATTCTTCGACTTATTCTTCGACTCAGAGTAGGTTATCAATTGATGAGTCCGGAAGGCTAACGCGGTCTTCCGGCTCAATTCAGGCTTCAAGAATAACCGTTTATTCTGGTTGCCTAGGTTGTTGGTGATCTCAATTTGAACAAAATTTGGACATTTTGTGCAAGGGAATAGAAGTACGGGCTAACGTATTTCTAT
>NZ_JAQMSD010000338.1 GCF_028330525.1 Spirulina sp. CS-785/01 | reverse complement strand
GCTAAAACCCGTTAAAACGGGTTGATAAGCTGAATGCTACCTTTATATTATATGCCTTGGGTTTATATGCCTTGGGTTAAAACCCAAGGCTAATAGCTAAAACCCGTTAAAACGGGTTGATAAGCTGTTGGTTATCTAAACCAATATCAACTATCAACTATAATACGGCAGGTTCGCCAGTCGGGGATTACCGTTGCGCCCATTTTCTGGTAAAATTGAATGGCAGGGTCGTTCCACTCTAACACACTCCACTCCACGCGACCGGCCTTCCGTTGTACCGCTAACCCTATCACGGCCTTTAATAACTCGGTCCCTATCCCTTGACGACGGTATTCGGGTAAAACAAATAAATCTTCCAAATAAATTCCCGGTCGGGTTAAAAAGGTTGAATAATTGTAAAAAAATAGGGCAAACCCAACCACTTTTCCCTCTACCTCCGCTACTATTGCTTCAATATAGGGAGAGTCCCCAAACAGATGCTCCTGTAATGCGTCCACTGTCCCTGTAACTTCATGGGATAATTGTTCATAGTCGGCTAAGGCTTGAATGAGTTGAAAAATGGCAGGAACATCACTAGGGGAAGCGGCACGAATTTGAAAAGGGTTCATTTTCAATTAACAATTAGCAATTAACAATTATCAGGGGAAGATGACCAATTTAAAATAAGTTTTGAGGGAAGTGGGGACAGTGTAGTGTTTGGAGAGTTATCAGGATGGGTAGATAGGGCAAAGCCAATAATCAACAACAAATAACCAATAACCAACAACAAATAACCAATAACCAATAAAAAATAACCAATAACCAATAAAAAAATGTCCCTTTCTATTGCTCATTTAGGTCCAACGGGAACATATACAGAAACTGCGGCCCTTGCGTATGCGAACTGGTTACAGGTAACGCAGGGGGAAGACTACTTTCTTTGTCCTTATCCTACCATTGCCCAAACTTTAGAAGCGGTTGCCTATGAACAAGCGCATTTAGCGGTAGTCCCGGTTGAAAACTCCATTCAAGGGAGTGTGGCCATGACACTAGATATGTTGTGGCAGTTAGACCAACTTCAGATACAACAGGCATTAGTCCTTCCTATCGCCCATGTTTTGCTGTCTCGCGCTGCCCACTTTGACCAGATTAAAACAGTCTTTTCTCACCCGCAAGCCTTGGCCCAATGTCAACGGTGGTTAAACCAACAACTGCCCACTGTCCAACAAGTTGCTAGTAACTCTACTACGGAGGCCCTACGCTACCTAGACCAAGATAACACAACGGCTGCGATCGCATCGGAACGAGCCGCCCAACTCTACCAACTTCCCATCCTCGCCCAAAATATCAACGACTACCCCGAAAACTGTACTCGCTTCTGGGTTTTAGGGTTACAACCCACCCAAGCAGGTCACTATATCTCCCTCGCGTTTAGTGTCTCCCAAAACATCCCAGGGGCCTTGGTGAAACCACTACAAATTTTTGCTGAACGAAGCATTAACATGAGTCGTATTGAGTCCCGGCCCACCAAACGGTCTCTCGGTGAATACCTCTTTTATATTGAGTTGGAAGGGTCACAAACAGATAAAAAAGTACACAATGCCTTGACAAAATTACCAAAATATGCTGAAGTCCTCAAAATATTTGGCAATTACCACCTTTTCCCCATCCAGTCAGGGAAAGTGATCGATAAAATAAATTAACCCCTAACCCGTAGAGCAAAAAAGCTACCTTTATATGCCTTGGGTTTTAACCCAAGGCTAATAGCTGAAACCTATTAAAACGGGTTTATAGACCTATTTTCTCCCGTTTGAGAGGCTTCGCCAACGGAGTGTTAGTTTTAAGAGTCTCGGAGTCAAGGCTGATAGCTGAATGCTGACCATTCTACTTTAAAACATCCTTTAACGCCGTTCGGGCTGCCAAATGGTTCCGAGTTGAAGTCAAAATTTCTGACTCCCGCTTTAATCGTTCCGTAGTTTGCTGCATCTCTAACAAGGTTTGCTGTTCAGAAGCCACCCCATAGAGATTACTGGCCACCCAATAGGACAATTCTAGAGGTAAATTGGGTAAATCTTCGGGAAGTTCCACCTTTTGATCGGTCAATTTGGCGGAGAGATGAACCACATCTTTTAACAATTGTTCCACCTCAGTGGCCATGGGTCGGAGGTCTTCATCGGTTGCATTATCTTCAACCCATTCGACTAAACCCACCCGATAGGGTTTCTCCCGGACATATTCCAACACCCGAAAGCGTTGTTGGCCTAGGGTTAAAATTTTCATCCGGTCGTCCGGGAGTCGCTGAAAGTGAATCACTTCAGCACAACACCCCACCTCGGCAATTTCTCCCCGTACGGGATCGAACATGAGTACCCCAAAGCGGCGATCGCTTTCTAGGATAGTATTCATCATAATTCGATAACGGAACTCAAAAATATGCAGAGGGAGGGGACGACCCGGAAACAAGACCACATCGGGAAGGGGAAATAAAGGAAGTTCTCGCACAGCAATTGAGGATGAAGATAACATTGCGTCTAAAGCCAACGTACAGACCTTTTCTTTATCCTAACGGAAAGTGTCCGAGGATAGTTCAGAAAACCCAAGAACCCGTCCTAACGGTCAAGTCAAAGTTGTATGAGGAGTTAACTCTCTCGCCCCTCACTGGGGTCTAATTCCTCTAAAATCGTAAAGCGGACATGATTAATGGCTAATTCCCCAATGGACACCTGTTCCTTGGCCACCGGAATCCCTTTACTATACAACTTCTCAAAGGGGACTCCTTTGCCCATCTCCGCATGATACCAGGACAGGCCCATAAAGAAGCGTGTCGGATAGGGTCCTCCCTCATTGATATCATCGGGGTTGGACTCCATGGGCAACCAGCCAAACCCCGGTAAGTAAAACTCCATCCAAACATGGTTAAAATCCGGTTCGAGGGGGACATTACGACTGAGGGGTTGGGCCGGGCATTTATAACGGCCTACCGTGCGGCAAGCAATGCCATTGAGACGGGATAAGGCCAATAATACCCCTAAATACTCTCCACAGGACCCTACCCCCCTAGCAAGGGCAACATCGGGGGAATCAATATGGGGTTTAATACCATAGGAGAGACGGTCATAGACATAATTCCGAATGTTGTACATTTTGCGCAGGAGATTGGTTTCCTCAGCAACGGCATCGTTGGCGGCCCGTTGGATATTCTCTTTATCCATGGCCAAATTGTCATTATCCACTAAGTAGCGTTCTTGGAAATCCGCCGACAACTCCGGCAAATCATTGCCATCCCTGGGCCCAAACTGATATTTAATACTCCAAACCTCTAAGGTTGCTTTCCAGCCAAATACATACCGTTCATTGGACTGGAGATTATCAAACTTAAACACGGCAATCCGTTGGCCATCAATTTCCCGTTCCACAAAGGGCAACCCCACGGGTTCAACATGGCGTAATTTTTGCCGCTTGGTTTCCGCAGGTAAGGCCATGTGCCATTCTAGCTCCTCCACCTCAATGGGATCTAGGGGCGACAGTTCCTCTACATAGGACATTTCAATTAAAAAGCCATTGGAGAGGGCGTGCTTCCCTTCCGGGTCAAAATGGAAATAGAGGGGATGGACTAAGGAGCGATCGCGGTACTGTAACTCATGATTGGGATGGGCATTAGGATTATCCCGAATATAAGGTTCATCGTGAACATAGGTCACATAAAGGGTTTCCTGGCCCGTTTCCGGGTTAGTATAAAACGATAACCCCGTGGGATTCTCAAAGGGAGTCAACACACTAAACTCAATTTCTCCCGTTGCGCGATCGAGACAATAGACCGTCTGTTCCACATCATCACACAACCACAAATGCTCTCCCCGCACCGTAATATTCTCCACCCCAATCCCAGGGGCATACAAGCGGGTAATTTCTCGACGGGTTTCCCGACTGAAGATCAAAATATACCCTGTCCTCTGACAAGTGATATAAACCGTCGCATCCTTCACCCCAATGCCATTCACCGAATAGGGCAGGGTAATAAAACGATGAATTTCTAAATCCTTGAGGGAACAAAAATAGACATCTTCGTTTCTAGTAAACCAGAGTACATCCTGCGCGATCGCTAACCCTGTTGCCCCCACAAAATTTTGCCAATTATGCGGATTGACAATGCGCGTATTGTCGGTCACAGGATCGACCTCCAGCAGATACCCACTGGTCGAATCTAGAGCATAGAGGGTATTGCCCTGAAACGCAATGCCATGAAGCGTTGCTGCCGCAATCGGATGAATTGTTCTAGGTTTGATAGTTTCTTGAGTTAAAACAGAGATAGATGAATCTGGAATCATGCTCAATTGGAATGAAAATAATAGTAGAAGCGGATCTGGGCTTCAATGCCAATCCTGTACTCAGTGGCTTAACTTAGCAGAATCTAGACTCATCTCAATGCTCGATATGAACTTTTGAGCGAGGTTTTCTGGACAATTGGCCGTAAAACCATCTGCAATTCAATCTTAATTTGAGATTGTGCATCAGGGTGTGTCTGCATCTTAACCCAATCGCCGTGTTATATCTCTCGACAAAAACTATGGTTTCCTTTAAATCCCAATTCTCACCCCGTCTGGGGCAATTCCTTAGCATTACCCTTTTAACCAGTCTTGCCCTTTTCTCAGTCCAAGCCGTCCGGGCCCAAAATATCCCCAATCAGTGGCAAAATCACAATTACACCCCCCCCTCTAATTTAGGCAGTCCCGACCGGATGGAAGCCGGGGGAACACGCAGTGGTTCAGAATTAAGCGTCACCCCCCTCGTTCCCCAAACCCATAAATTTGGTGTCACCCTAGAATCGAACCCCTCTTTATATGTCTATGCCCCAGGATTACTTGATCCGGAGTTAAACCGTTTTGTGGTGGTCGAATTAATGAACGCTGACCACAAAATGGTCTATCGTACCGAGATAGAAGTATCGGGCAATGCCGGGATTCTCCGCTTACAACTTCCAGAAACCCATCCCGAAACCGGCGACAAACTTCTAGAAACCGAGGAAAATTATTATTGGACAGTTTCTGTCCTCGATTCCTACGATGAAATTATGGGCACTGCCCAAGGATGGATTCGCCAAGTCCCCACCCCCTCTGACTTAGCATCCCAGTTAGCGGAAGTTCCCCCCCACAACAAAGCCCGTCTTTTAGCGGAAAAGGGTATTTGGTATGATGCCTTAGATCAGTTAGCCCAAGCCTATGCCGACAACCCCAACGATTCCCAAGTCCAAGCCGACTGGGTAAAGTTGTTAAAGGCGGCAGATTTAAGCGATTTTAGCCAAGCTATGATTATGAGTCCGCAAGTGGCCACCTTACCCAACGAATAAGTCGCTGCTGACGGGAGCAATTCATTGGCTCAAGCTCAAGGAGAGGGAGATAATTCTCTCTCTTTTTTAACTATTTCTTGACGCTCCACGCCCTAAAGGAGCGTGGATTCTTGGTTCAACGAATCTCCGTTAGCTAGCAGGATTTCTCCAACCAACCAAGAGGGAGTTTCTCCCCAAGCGTTAATTTTCGTGCGCCCCACGATATATAAAGCCCTTT
>NZ_JAQMSD010000337.1 GCF_028330525.1 Spirulina sp. CS-785/01 | reverse complement strand
CCCCCAAATCCCCTTTGTGTCCTTTGTGTCTTTGTGGTTCAATTCCCCAACTCTCAACTCTCAACTCTCAACTCCCCCAAATCCCCCATTGAGACCTAAATTCGTGTAAATATTGCTAACAAGGGTCTGATACCCTTAAATTAACTTCTGACCAGCTATCGTGCATATTGTGTGTGTGAGGAACATCTGTGCCAGCCCAACGACTCCCTAACTCAAACGCCTCTCGCCCTCCCAAACCGACCCCTAAAGGGAAAAAACGTCGGAAAAAACGCGGAGGTTCACCTTGGCTTTGGATTTGGCTTGGACTCACCGGAGTCGGAATGCTCTCCGCCGCCGCCGGAGCATTACTGGCCGTATCCTTATCCGCCACCCCCCTCCGCCAAGTCCTCTTAACCCCCGAAGAAGAAGCCGTCTTTTCTCAACAAGATGCGATCGCTTCCCAATCCCTCCGGTTTCCCAAACTCACCCGCCCTGTTAATATCCTCATTCTCGGCACAAAAGTCCTCACCTCCGACCTCGACACCCCCCCCCAACACGACCCCGGTTATCATGCCCTAGTGGACTCCTTCGAGGGATTATCCGACACCATGCTCTTGGTGCGCTTTGACCCCGAAATACAAAAACTCTCCGTCCTCTCCATCCCCCGTGACACCTACACCCGCATCGAAGGATACGGAGAAATGAAAATCAACGCCGCCAACTACCACGGCGGCGCACCCCTCGCCGCCCGCACCATTAGCCGCTTAGTCGGCGGAGTCCCCATCGACCGTTATGTACGGGTCAACGTCCAAGGAGTCGAAAAACTCATTGATGCCCTCGGCGGAGTCGAAGTCTATGTCCCCAAAGACATGAAATACACCGACCACAGCCAACACCTCTACATTGACCTAAAAGAAGGCCAACAGCACCTCAACGGGGACGAAGCCATGCAGTTTTTACGCTACCGTTATGACAAATATGGCGACATTGGCCGAGTCCAACGCCAACAAATCCTCATGCGGGCCATCATTGAACAAGCCCTCAGCCCCGGCACATTACTGCGCGTCCCCCAAATTTTACAAGTAATCAAAGACAACATTGACACCAACCTGAGCGTCGAAGAAATCGCCGCCCTAGCAGGATTTGCCGCCAATACCGACCGGGATGAAGTGCAAATGATGATGTTACCCGGTCGCTTTAACGGGGATGGCCAAGAGGGAATCAGTTATTGGTTGCCCAATTATAGCGAGATTGAAGAAGTCATGGCCCAACACTTTGATCAAGGGTATGGGACCACCTTGGGGACCCGGCCCAGTCAGTTACGGGTCGCCATTCAAGATAGTACCGGAAATCCAGAAGCCGTAGCCACCGTAAGACAAGCCTTACGAGAGCAAGGATACACCAATATTTTTAGGGGCGACTCTCCCCCAGAACCCCTACAAACCACCCGTATCATCGCTCAACGGGGGGATGCGTACAGTGCAGAAGACCTACAAGCTGTGTTAGGCATTGGCGAAGTCCGCGTCGAAAGCACCGGAGAAATTAGTTCCGATCTCACGATTCAATTAGGCAGCGATTGGCGAGAATTAAAGTGGTGATGGGAGTGGGAGATGGGGGATGGGAGATGGGGGATGGGAGTTGGGAGATAGAGGAGATAGAGGAGATAGAGAAGATGGAGGAGATGGGGGAGTTGGAGGAGATGGGGAGTAACAACTGTTTACTGGTTACTCTCGGTGAAACTAAAAATCGCTGAAAGTTGGCTAAAAGCCTTGCTGTAATTAGTTTCTGACCTTCTTTTTAGGCTAACTTCCTCCTTCTTCCTTCTGGCAGACTGAGCGAAGTCGAAGTCTGCCCTCTGCCATCTGCCTTCAGATGCTGGTAACAGTTTACTGTTCCCTATTCCCTGTTCCCTGTTCCCTATTTCACAAAAAACAACCAACCCCCAACCCGATATCATAGAAGAACGACGCAAACAGCATAGTAAAACAGAACGATGGTGAAAACCCCTGCTGAACAAGCCGAACAACAAGAGTCCATCCGCTTACCTAAAACCAGTGAGTCGGAAAAACTCAAACGTATTCGCCACACCGCTTCTCACGTCATGGCCATGGCCGTCCAGAAACTCTTTCCCGATGCCCAAGTGACCATCGGACCCTGGACGGAAACCGGATTTTATTACGACTTTGATAAACCCGAACCCTTCACCGAGAAGGACTTGAAAGCCATCAAAAAAGAGATGGACAAGATTATTAAAAAGAAATTGCCCGTGGTTCGGGAGGAAGTGACGCGAGAGGATGCCGAGAAGCGTATTAAAGACATCCAAGAACCCTACAAACTGGAAATTCTCAGTGATTTAATCAAAGGCGACCCCATTACCCTCTATCATCTGGGGGAAGAATGGTGGGATTTATGTGCCGGGCCGCACATTGAGAATACCGGAGACTTAAACCCCAAAGCCATTGCCCTCGAAAACGTGGCGGGTGCATACTGGCGAGGGGATGAGAACCGCCAACAGTTACAGCGTATCTACGCCACCGCTTGGGAAACCCCGGAACAGTTAAAAGAGTATAAACGCCGCAAGGAAGAAGCCTTAAAACGGGATCATCGGCGTTTAGGGCGAGAGTTGGGGTTATTTATTTTTGCGGATACGGTGGGGCCTGGGTTGCCTCTCTGGACGGCCAAAGGCACAATGGTGCGTTCTTTGTTAGAAAATTTCTTGAAAGATGAACAGGTGAAGCGGGGATATCAAGGAGTCGTGACTCCCCATATTGCTCGCGTGGACTTGTTTAAAACCTCTGGCCACTGGCAAAACTATCAAGAGGATATGTTCCCCATGATGGCAGAGGATGAGCAGGCCGCCGCCATTGAGCAGGGGTTTGTGTTAAAACCCATGAATTGTCCGTTCCATATCCAGATTTATAAAAACGAATTGCGCTCCTATCGGGAATTACCCATCCGTATGGCGGAGTTTGGGACAGTATATCGTTATGAGCAGTCGGGAGAGTTAGGGGGATTAACCCGTGTGCGCGGTTTTACGGTGGATGATGCTCACCTGTTTGTCACCCCAGAACAACTCGATGATGAGTTTTTGAATGTTGTGGATTTAATTCTCTCGGTGTTTAGAAGTCTGCAACTGAAAAACTTTAAAGCGCGATTAAGTTTCCGTGATCCCGAATCGGATAAATATATTGGCTCAGAGGAAGCATGGAGTAAGGCAGAAACGGCTATTCGTCGTGCGGTGCAACAGTTAGGAATGGAGTATTTTGAGGCCCCTGGGGAGGCGGCTTTTTATGGGCCGAAGTTAGATTTTATTTTCCATGATGCCTTGGAGCGAGAATGGCAGTTAGGGACGGTGCAGGTGGATTATAATTTGCCGGAGCGTTTTCAGTTGGAGTATGTGGCCGAAGATGGCACGCGGAAACGGCCTGTGATGATTCACCGTGCGCCGTTTGGCTCGTTGGAGCGACTGATTGGCATTTTAATTGAGGAATATGCGGGGGATTTTCCCTTGTGGTTGGCCCCGGTGCAGTTGCGCTTACTTTGTGTGAGTGATGAGTTTATGGACTACGGATATGAGGTGGTGCAGTCGCTGAAACTGGCCGGAATTCGGGCTGAGGTGGACAAAAGCGGCGATCGCTTGGGTAAAATGATCCGCAATGCGGAGAAGCAGAAAGTGCCTGTAATGGCGATTGTGGGGGCGAAGGAGCAAGAGGGAAATACGCTAAGTATTCGCACCCGTGCTGATGGGGAGTTAGGTGCTATTCCGGTGACGGAAGTAACGGAACGCATGAAAGCGGCAAACGAAAATCACGGGAATTTCTAGTAATTTGAAAGAGGCTGGGTGGAGCAACTACGAAACCCAGTCTCCTTAAATCAAAGGCTTTGAACATCCTGAAATTTAAACAGCCTAATCTTTATTTATATTTATTATTTTTTTATCTAATTTCAGAATAAATCAGCATAACCTTAAAAATGAAAATTCATAAGCTCGAATATAAGGATCATGAATATCAATGGGAGCTTGCTCCTATTGAATTTTCTCCTAATTTAAATTTATTAGTTGGTATATCAGGTGTAGGCAAAACGCAGATATTAAGAGCAATTAATCAACTCAAAAAAATTACAAATGGTTCGTCTTTGAATGGTGTTGAATGGAATATAAAATTTTCAACCAAGGATGGTTCAAATTATGATTGGTCAGGTAAATTTGAAACAAAAAAAAATAATCAACTATTTGATGATGAAGATGATGGAGAATCGAATGTAGGACTTTTATATGAGGAATTACACTGTAACACTAGGCAAATCATTCAACGAACGCAAGAAAAGATAATTTTTAATGATAACAAAACACCAAAACTTTCTCCATACCAAAGTCTTATCAAGATTTTAGAAGAGGAAGATATTATAGTTCCAGTTAAAGAAGGGTTTGACAAGATTTTTTTTACTGATGTTGAAAGTGCCGTTGACAGAGTATGGAGATTACCAGTTTCTTTAGTTAAAAAATACGAAAATTCTAACTTTAAAACACTGAAAGATAGTGATTTACCAGCCTTAATTAAGCTTTCTCTTGTCAACAAACTTTTTCCAACTAATTTTGCAACAATCAAAGAAATTTTTATTGAAATATTCCCAACTGTTGAGGATATTAGAATAGAGTCATTATCATTAAACGAGTTACCTATTGCAATTCCTGATGCTAATATAGTGACAATTAAGGAAAAGCAAGTATCGAGTTGGATCAGAAATATTTCTTCGGGAATGCTAAAAACCTTAATGTACATCAGTCAAATTTACTTGTCTCCTGATGATGGGGTTATTTTAATTGATGAATTTGAAAATAGTTTAGGGGTTAACTGTATGGATAGTGTAACGGATTTAATTACAGAGCAAAATAATTTACAATTTATACTTACCAGTCATCATCCCTATATTATTAACAATATAAGTCCTATGTATTGGAAAATCATTACCCGCGAAGGTGGTTTAGTTTCCGGTAAAGATTCTGAGTATTTTCATATTCCTAAATCTCGTCATAAAGCTTTTTTGAAATTATTGAAAATTCTTGAAAAAGAAGTAGATAAAAATGTAGAATCATAATGAATCTTTATTTTTTAGTAGAAGGCAGGAGTACGGAAACAAAACTTTATCCTCGATGGTTACAGTATTTAGTCCCAGAATTAACACAAGTTGACAACCATGATGATGTTCAAAAAAATAATTACTACTTGGTAAGTGGACAAGGATATCCTGCAATCCTTAATTACCTTTCTACTGCTGTGGAAGATATCACCGAAGTTGGAGTTTATAACTATTTAGTAATTTGCGTGGATGCAGATGAAGATAGTGTAAAAGAAAGAAAAGAAGAGATTAGAACGTTTATTGAAGAACAGAATTTCGAGTTAGGAAGCACTAAAGTTAAAATAATTATTCAAAATCGCTGTATTGAAAGTTGGTTGTTAGGGAATCGGAAAATTTTTGATTCTAGACAACCTTAATTAATTATAATAAATAGCGGGCAAGATGCCCGCACTACGGAATTTTTGCCAACGCGAAATTATTTTAAATTTTCTAAACGAATCCGAGGATCGACAAATTTTAACATTAAATCAGCCAATAAATTGCCGATAATTAACATAATTGCACCGACCATTAAACTAACCATTACCAAATATAAATCCTGGGTCATTACTGCTTGCAAAATGAGACGACCTAACCCCGGCCAATTAAAGAAATATTCTGCGATAAATGAACCACTGAGTAAACTGGCAAACTCAAACCCCAAAATGGTGATTAAGGGGTTAACTGCATTGCGTAACGCATGGACATAAATGACGCGATTTTCGGGGAGTCCTTTGGCCCTGGCGGTTTGAATATAATCTTGGCGTAATACATCTAAGAGTGATCCCCTGGTGAGACGTTGTAACCCGGCAAAACTGGTGACGCTCAAAGCTAGGGTGGGTAAAATCATGTGCCAGGCAATATCGACCATTTTTCCTAGGGGAGACATATCAATATGGTTAACACTGGTCATACTGCCGACGGGAAAGAGGGGAGAGGTTAATTGGGCGAGAAATAAGAGGAGTAAGGCAGTGACGAAACTGGGGAATCCTTGGCCGATGTAGCTGATAACGCGCAGGGTGCGGTCGATGGGTTTGTTTTGGTTGACTGCTCCGATAATGCCGAGAGGGAGCGCGATCGCCCAAGTTACAATAATCGAAGATACTGCCAATAATAGGGTATTCCCGACTCGTTCTAGGATCAAAGACCCGACATTCCGTTGATACACAAAACTTTCCCCAAAATCAAGGCGAGTCACTACCCCCCATAACCAATTCAAATATTGTTCCCAAATAGGTTTGTCGAGGCCGTATTGGACTTTGAGTTGTTCAATGGTTTCTGGAGAGATGGTGGGGTCTTGTTCGAGGGTGTCCAGATAATCTCCTGGGGCCAGATGAATGATTAAGAAACTCAACATCGAGGCCAGTAAAAGGGTGATGATCGCTTGTCCTAGACGTTTGAGAATATAGAGTGTGGTTTCATGGGTTGCGATCGCGCGGATCTGTTGCCCAAAATAATCTAAAGATCGTGCGTTCGTCGAAGTCATAGGATAATGGATAATTGATAATGAATAATTGATAATGAATAATTGGTGAACCACAAAGGCACAAAGGACACAAAGCAGTAAGTCGAATCCCAACAAAGAACAAACAACAAACAACAAACAACAAATTTCCCAATTTAATACTGTAACAAGGACAACATAGGAACATCAGGCAGTTTGTCCCGACCCTTGAGACCCACCAACTCAATAACAAAAGCAAACCCCAATAACTCACCGCCACATTGTTGCACCAACTGGGCCGCAGCTTGGGCCGTGCCGCCTGTGGCCATTAAATCATCCACAATCAACACCTTTTTTCCGGACTCGATCGCATCTTGATGAATCTCTAGGGCATCCATCCCATACTCTAACTCGTACTCCACCCGATGCACCGCCCCCGGTAACTTATTGGGTTTACGGATTGGCACAAAACCCGCATGATACTGATAGGCAAGGAGAGGCGCGAACATAAAACCGCGAGACTCCATCCCCACCACATAATCTGGGGCAAATCCTTGGTCTTGGCATTTATGATAAAGAAGATCAGCCGTGTGGCGTAAACCATCGGGATCGCGTAACAGCGTAGTAATATCCCGGAAAATAATACCAGGTTTGGGAAAATCAGGAATATTGCGAATTAAGGCTTGAATGTCCATAGTAGAGGGTAATAACGTCTGATGTGCATCTAAGTAGCTGTGACAGTTGCGAGGGTGTGTAATCCTGACCCAAACAACAACTTAAAAGATAGTACACTAAGAATCTGATCCCAATCGGAAACCCCGGAACTTTGGCAACTGTCCTCTTGAAGGTGTGGCTCTCCCCTAGGTGAATCAGCAAATGCTTGCTAAAGTGAGGCCAATTGCCTAATAATTCTCACGAATGTCCGTGACCATCCTGCCTCCTTCTGGCCTAAAGTCGATTTAATCTATGTCGGTTAGTAACAATCTTGACATGAGTCAATCTGCAAGCGATCAAAGCGATCGCACCTCACCCGTTAAAACCCAATCCCCTTTAATCCTCGACTCCCTCCCGGATATCCCAGGAGTAGAGGACTGTTCTCTGCGTGTCCAACAAAAAATCGACTTAATCCTCTTAGCCATTGAAGCTCTAGAGTTAGGAGGATCAGAGTATATGTTAGCCACCGCCAAAGAATTAGAGCTACAAAGCATTGTCGATAATCGAGTCGCCCTCTGGCGGATGCGTTGTTCTAACCCTTGGCGACGGTCTCATGTGCGAACTCGCTTAACCCTTAAACAAGGAAAAGCCCTCACCCTCATTGCCAGTTATCGGGCCCGACAACTGACTGTGTTAATTCGCCAACTCCTCGTAGCCCAACAGCAAATCCAAGAGAAAGGACTCCCCCTCGAACAACATTTTCGCCTTTCAGACTATTTAGAACGGTTTAGAGCGCATTTTCGCAGTCGGATGAACCCCCGACGGGCTAAAGTTGCTGTCTATCTGGCCGACGAAAATCAATTAAATGATTTAGCCCTGTCCCTCCTCAGTCAGTTACTATTTTGTACGGGGACATACGGGTTAAAACGGTTATGGGTCAGTTTGTTTGATGGAGAGGTCGCATGACAATTAAGCGTCAGTATAGTTTGCCAAATTGCCGCCTAGTGTTAGAAGGATTAAATGAAAATGCCGTGGAAAGTGAACAGGGTTCACAACGGCCCCTCATGTCGATTTTAATTCAGGCTGAATGCTATTTTGCCGGAGAAGAACAGCGACTGGCTGGCGGTCGGGAGTTTTTAGAAAACTTGGTCAAAGCCGTCAGTGCCTACGCCCAAGAATTTTTAAGTGGGGTCTATCATCCCATTGACCCCAACGAGAAAGGGGATGTGATTCAATTTCTCCAAGGGGAAACCCCTAATATTCATCATTTGGTCTGGCAACAAAAAGCCATTGGGGAAGGCATTGAAACCGTCGAGAAAACCGTTCGCCTTGATTTGAATACCGTGCAGATGTTCGATCTGGTGGAAGCGGTGGATCAGTTTTTTGCCGATCATCGCACGCTCCCCGAACTGACCTTAAATCTAACTCCCGTGAGTCGTCGCCACCGCACCGCCGAGGTTCCCACCTCAGAACGGGTTACGCCCCTGTTAGCCGGGGTGGGGAGTCTGGCGATCGCAGCCGCCCTGCTCTTTTTCGTCCCCATTCCCGAAGTCCAAGAACCCGAACCCTTCCGTCAAGAAACCAGCAGCGAAACCGAAGGGGAAACCGACGCAGACCGCGAAACCGAAACTGAACCTACCCCCACCCCTCCCTCCCCCGAAGAACTCGAAGAATTATTGGCCAACGCCCCGGCAATTAGCGATCCCACCGAAGTCCGTTACCTACAACGGTATATTTTCCGAGACCTGAATCAAAATTGGGACAATCGGGAAGACCTCACCCAAGACCTCACCTATCGCGTGTCCGCCACCCTAGACGGGTCAATTGTGGGCTATGAACCCGTCGAAGGTACACCGGAAAACGCCAGTGAAGACACCCCCTTACCCGACCTCACCTTTGCCCCCACCAACTCCGAAATTGCCCAACCTGAACCGATTACCCAATATAAAGTTGTCTTCACCGACAATGGCATTTTACAAATTAACCCTTGGGCAGGCTATCAGGGAACAGCCGATTTTGGCCCAGAAATTGAAGACCCCGACACCCTCCAAGACTTAATCCCCGAAGTCGCCGACACCCTGCGAGAAGACTGGGAGGGAGAAGCTGCCGAACAGGGAGAATTAATTTTCCGAGTCGGGGTGACAGAAGATGGCGAAATTGCCGATTATGAAGCCCAAAATCAAGCGGCCTTTGGACGAGTCGAGGACACCCCCTTACCGGAGTTAGTCAACCCCTCTGCGGCAGGAATGGGCAAAGAGGAGGGAACAGTTGTCCCCCAAGAACCTTTAGGCCAATTCCGCGTCGTTTTCCAAGAAAATGGGGCCGTGGAAGTGAGTCCGTTTTAGGGGGTTGTCTGTTGTTGGTTCTTTGTTCTGGGGTCTTTGTGATTTAATGCTGAAATCTTCTTTAATTAGCATCACCGTTGCCTTATTTTTCCTCAATCTAGGGGGAACAGTTCTCGCAGAAGTGATTACTAATACAGGATTTGGGGAAGTGGACAATAGTGAGACGACCAGTACCTCTAACCCCGTTCAATTTTCCACAGATGAAGCCCTCCCCACCTCCGCTCCGGAAACAGCCCCTGGACCGAATAACCCCTTAGAATTAATTAAAAGTGCCGATCGCGCAGCCGCAGAACCTGGAGAAACCGTCATTTATCGGTTAACGTTACGCAATATTAACACAACAAACGCCACTGATATTACTGTAACCGATCAACTCCCATTAGGACTCAATTTTCTCCCCAATTCGGTACAAGTGGCCATCGAAGAAAATGGCACAATAACCGAACAAGAATTAACCAATATTACCACAGATCAGCGTACTTTAACCTTGACATTTCCAGAATTAGAAGTTGGCCAAACTTTAAATATTGTTTATGCTGCGGTCATCACTCCCGATGCTATGCGAGGAGGAGGACGCAATATAGCCCAAGAAACTCGTAGTAATTTGGCGAGCTTTTTGATTAATATTCAAGAAGGAATATTGTCTGATTGTGGTACAATTATAGGCAGGGTGTTTGTTGATAAAAACTTTGATGGAGAACAACAAAGGGGAGAACCGGGGATTCCCAATGCTGTGATTTTTTTGCAGGACGGGAATCGGGTAACAACCGATGAAAATGGCTTATTTTCCCTGGCTAATATTCTGGCGGGCTATTACAATGGAACATTAGATTTAACCAGTCTTCCCGGTTATCAACTCGCACAAAATCAGTATTTTATTGAACGCAACAGTCAATCGCGTTTTGTCCGTCTCGAACCCGGTGGTTTAGTCCGCATGAATTTTGCTGTTACGCCGTTATCTTCCCCAGAGCATCTGGAATAGAAAGCTCCCTATTTGTTCTCTATAAATGAACAAAACTTGAGTAGAACGTCGCCCATGAAAAGGCAATTATTAATCACCGGGTTACTCTGGGGAATGAGTCTAGGAATTGGTCTTCCTGTTGTAGCAGAAACTCCAGTCTATCCTTTAACGTCTTCTCGTGAACCCCTATCTCCGACAGAAGTTCGCATTTTATCGCCAGTTACGGGGAGTAGCGGCGATCGCAAGACCCATCTCATTCTCCATTATCATCGAGACAGTGAACTTTCGATCCAGTTAAACGGCAACCCCCTCCCCCAAGATACTCGCACCACCCTAGAAGAAGATACGCGCTATCCGCTTAATATTCAAATTTGGTATAACCTCCCCTTACAAGAGGGAGAAAACACCATCTCCGTTGCGGCCAACGGTGGAAACCCCAGAGTCGTCACCGTAAAGGTCGAAGATAACCCAACTCCTCGCGTGCAACTGTATCCGATGGGTGATCCCTTCATCCCTGCCGATGGACGTTCTACGGTCGTCTTAGAAGGGAGAGTGAAAGACCAACAGGGCAACCCGATCTTAACCGATACGCTGGTTACGCTCACCAGTACCGCCGGAGAATTTGTGGGAGAGGATGCAAACCGAGACCAACCGGGTTGGCAAATTCTCGCCCAAAACGGTGTATTTCGCACCTCCCTCCGTTCCAGTTTAAACGCTCAACCTGTGAAAATTAGGGCTGCGATCGCAACCACCCCCAACAGCGAAGCCTTCACCCAAATCCAATTTACCACCCACCTCCGTCCCTCCCTCGTCTCCGGCATCCTCGACCTGAGAATCGGTCAAGCTGGGTTAGACTTTTGGGGAAGACGAGAAAACTACCTCTCCCTCAACAACAGCGACTCTGATATCACCCTCAACGGGGCCATCTTTGCCACTGGAACAATCGGAGAATGGTTACTGACTGGGGCTTATAATAGCGATCGCGCCCTCAACGAAAACTGCACCGGAAACCCCCTCTTTCGCGCCGCCCAATTCTGCAATGACAGTTATGCCGTCTATGGAGACAGTTCCACCACCCATGTCGTCACCCCCTCCATCGACAGCGTATATCTCCGTTTAGAACGCACCTCCCCCGTCATGGGAGCAGAACCCGACTTCCTCCTGTGGGGAGACTACCCCAACCCCGAATTTGCCCGCACCTCCCAACAACTCTCCGCCCAAAACCGCCCCCTACACGGCTTTAAAGGCAACTTCAACCTTGGCAACCTGCAACTTTCCGCCCTCTACAGTCCCAACGTGGACGGGTTTCAACGGGACACCCTACTCCCCGACGGCACAAGCGGATACTACTTCCTCTCCCGTCGTGATCTTGTCGAAGGCAGCGAAACCCTGATCATCGAACACCAACCCGTCAACCGTCCCGGTACAATCGTCAAACAAGAACCCCTCACCCGTGGCCAAGACTACGAAATCGACTACGATCGCGGTACAATCCTCTTTAGACAACCCCAACGCAGCTTCTCCATCGACCTCTACGGCGAAAACCTCGTTCGTAAAATCATCGCCACCTACCAATACCAAGGCGACAACACCGGAGACACCCATATTTACGCCACCAGAGCGCAGTATAACTTCTCCCACGACCTAGAAACCCCCAGTTGGGCCGCCCTCTCCTACTGGCAAGAAGACCAAGGGGCCCTAGACTACGAACTCTACAGCGCAGACTTCCTCCTCTCCCTCGGAGAAAACACCCGCATTGATGGCGAATACGCCTACAGTTCCCAAGGCAACCAAACCGATGCCGCCTACCGTCTCAACGCCACCAGTCAACTCTCCCCCAGCATACAAGCCAACGCCTACTATCAATCCGTCGAAGAAAACTTCCTCAACAACGCCGCCACCTCCTACACCCCCGGCCAAACCCGCCTAGGCGCGTCTCTCACCGCCCAACTCAGCGAAACAACCCGCACCTCATTCAGCTACGACTACGAGGCAAATTTTGGCACAGAGAGCCAAATCCGGACAACCCTATTCGACCCCTTCAACCCCCTCACCGACCTACTCAGTCCTAAAAGCGAGAGTCCCTCCGGCAACCGAGTGGATAACGAACTCAGCGAATTTCAGGCCGAAGTACAACAAGACATCGGCGATGTTGAAGCCAGTATTGCCTACGTGAACCGTTCTCGGCAAGATCGGGTTAATAATCTTTTCGAGGGAGATGCCTCCCAACTGGTGACAGGAGTAAAAGTCCCCCTCAGCGAAACCCTGACGTTTCGGGCCCAAAATGAATTAAACCTCGATGAGAGTGACCCCATCTATCCCAACCGCACCACCTTGGGCGTAGAATGGACTGTACAACCCGGCGTAAAATTGCGATTAGCCCACCAGTTTTTAGACGGAGGACTATTAGAAAGCAACACCCTCACCAGCTTAGAAACGGTGACAGAACGGCAACTGGGGGAAAATACCACCTTGAGCAGTCGTTACAGTATTGTAGGCGGTTATAACCAGACGAGGGGACAAAGTGCCATAGGGTTAAACCACCGTCTCACCCTCGCCCCTAATTTAAACGCTCATCTGGGTTATGAACAAATTACCAATAGTTTCTTAACCCCCACTGCAAGCGGAGTCCGCTTTACTCAACCCTACACCCCCGGACAAAGTAGCGAGTCCTTGGGCATTGTTGCAGGAGAATCTTACAGCATCGGGGTAGAATATACCCCGGATGGGGACTTTCAGGCTTCTGCCAGGATAGAACACCGAGAGAGAACGACTGGGGAAAATACCGTCATTCGAGTAGGGGCTGCGGGTAAGTTTTCCCCTTCTCTCACGGGATTAATCCGCTATCATCAAGCCAGTGGGGCGAATTTACTGTTAGAAGACCTGAATAATACGGCTAATTTAAAATTAGGGTTAGCCTATCGTAACCCAGAGAATGACCAATTTAACGGCTTATTGAGTTACGAATACCGTTATAATCCCTCGACAATTCCAGAAACCCTATTATTTAATAGTGGCAATAGCTTCCAAGACCATGTTTTCGCCGTAGAAGGCATCTATGCCCCCAGTTGGCAATGGGAATTTTATGGCAAATATGCCTTTCGTTATAATCAGACGGAATTAGCAGAAACTTTTAGTGAAGACAGTTTAATTCATTTGGGCCAACTGCGGGCAACTTATCGCTTTGCCTATCGTTGGGATGTGGCCGCAGAAAGCCGATGGATTGGTCAAGGGGATGTTAATTTTAATGAGTGGGGTTGGGTGGTGGATTTAGGCTATTATTTAACTCCGGATTTACGCTTAGGGTTAGGATATGCGTTTGGCAGTGTGGATGATGCAGATTTTACGGGATATCGGTCGAGTGAGGGGTTATTTTTGGGAGTAACTTTTAAAATTAATGAATTGTTTGGCAATTTTGGCCAACAAACTCCCGTGGAGTCTGTTGACAGCAGTTCTGATTAATTAAATATATAGCGTTTTTAAATGCACAACAGCTTATTAACAGCAGAAAAACTATGAATTATTGATGATTAATTAACGCGAACCCGAAACCGTATATATCCCACATTAGAGGGAGACTGATTGAGTAATGTGCCAAAATTAATAATTACTGCACCATTGGGGTTATTGGGATTATCACAGGGAGAAGAAACGGGAGTGAGAGGGGGAACAAAAAACGCGCGATCGCTATCTTGAACATTCGTCTGCGGTTCATCAGGTAAACCCGATACTTTTGGACTCAATAAAATTCCCTGTCCATTGCCAAAACTATCTTCTAAAAAGGTAATCCCCTCCGGTAATGGGTCGCAAATTTGTACATTATCCGCAGTATCCGTCCCATCGGACAGTGCATAAATCGTATATTCCACCACATCCCCACTCTGCACCTCAGTGGGTGCATTAACTACCCCCACTGGACTCCCTTGGGGTAAACTCGACCACCCGGTTGCATTATCATCATTATCATCGGGATCATCGACAAATTGATCAAACTCAACATCACTCAAAGATTCCCCATTTCGTTGAATATCTGTAATGCGTTTGACTAACCGTAAATTGGGGTCTCCCACCGAAGAAATAGATAAAGTCAACACCCCTGGCCAATACCCTTCACTTTGACTGGTGGTACTATAGGTAACATCTAACTGACTTCTATTATTCCCTACCGCACCCGTTGCATCTAAAATATCTAAATCCAATCCTAATTGATTCTGAAAGTTAGGATTTCGACCCGTAACAATCGAGTTATCTGTGATAATTGTACCATTAAAAACATCATCTGTACCCCCAATCGGATCGCCTACCGGTTGCCCTTCTACACTAAAATCTTCACCTGGTCTTCCCCCATCTCCTTCGTAAACGACTGAACCGAGTTTAACTTCAGGAATTCCGGAGGCAGGAGTTAGAAAGCCTGTTAATTGAATATTTACCTGATTAACATTATTGGCAGTAATAACGGCAAATCCGTCATAGACTTGTAAACTACGAGGTAAAGTTGTGGAAAGAATATTAGGATCACGATAAATAATAATCATATTCCATCCAGCATACATATTATCAATTCCCGCTCCTTGTCTGGCTTGAATATTTCCTACCCCATAAGTACCATTGACTTCTGCACCTGTATAAATACCATCACCATTGGAGTCAGGAAGAAATCCTGTAATTTCTACAAATCCCTGATAAGGTTGGCCTAAATCTAAACTCAGAAAATCAGGACCTAAATCGAGTTGACATCGTTCAGAAGCAGGAAGTATCCCAATTGACGGACAATTTACTGCCGATAATTCGGTATAATTACTACCTGGAACTCGAACAGAAACCTTGTCAACATTGGCTACTTGAGTAGGATTACTGGTATCTAAATAGGCCCCCCAATATAATCCCGCAAATAGGACTTCGGCATTGTTGGGTAAATTCAAATCACTAGTGCTGGAATTTGTCCCTAGTCCATCCACATCCACAAAATCCATGATTAATGAACCGTTATTAAGATTGTTGTTATTTTGTGCGGTACATCCTCCAGAACAAGTCATTAAAGTATTGCCCGCAAAAATAATATCTCCCCTCGTCACTACCTGAAAACGAGAGGTAAATGGACGGATCACTTGAGCAGAAACCAGAGGAGAGAAGCCCATCGTGGAAGTGATGAGACCCAATAAGACTAAAGTGAGTTGGCAGGAGGGAGCAAGGAAAAGAGGTTTCATGGTAGTAATGGATAGTCTGTGAGTAGAGTACCGAATTCCTGATTCAGGATACAATCCTCTTTAATGGGTAAGAGGGGTGGTTGCATTCCTGACAAAAGAGGTTGGGAAACCCACCCTTTCCCGGACTTGACAAAACCATTATATTGTGCATTGAAACTAAACATGAATTGCCTAAACCCAGAAATAATGGGGCTTTCGAGAGTTTCAGGGCTTCTTAACCTCAGAAATTAGCACTCTGTCCAAGAGAGTGCTAAATTTGCTATTGGAGACATCACGACAGTTAAACGGACATGGCAAAAATCGTTTCCTTCAACGAAGAATCGAGACGATCTCTGGAACGAGGCGTTAATGCGCTAGCCGATGCAGTGCGTATTACCCTTGGGCCTAAAGGTCGCAACGTATTACTCGAAAAACAATTTGGCGCACCCCAGATTGTCAACGACGGCATCACCGTCGCCAAAGAAATTGACGTAGAAGACCCCCTAGAAAATACTGGGGCGAAACTCATTCAAGAAGTCGCTTCTAAGACGAAAGACTTGGCCGGAGACGGTACAACCACCGCCACTGTAGTTGCCCAAGCCTTAATTCGGGAAGGGTTAAAGAATGTGGCCGCAGGGGCTAATCCGGTGGCCTTACGTCGTGGAATTGAGAAAACCACCAATTACTTAATTAAAGAAATTGAAAGCATTGCGAAACCTGTTGAAGGGGATGCGATCGCGCAAGTCGCCACCATTTCTTCCGGGAATGACGAAGAAGTGGGTAGAATGGTCGCCCAAGCCATGGATAAAGTGACCAAAGACGGGGTAATCACCGTTGAGGAATCGAAATCTATGGTCACGGAAATGGAAGTCGTAGAAGGGATGCAAATCGATCGCGGTTTCCTCTCCCCCTACTTCATGACCGACCAGGAACGGCAATTGGTGGAATTTGAAAACGCCAAACTGCTGATCACCGATAAAAAAATTAACGCGATCGCAGACCTCGTTCCCGTCCTCGAAAAAGTCGCCCGGGCCGGCAATCCCCTCTTAATCGTCGCCGAAGACATCGAAGGGGAAGCCCTCGCCACCCTAGTGGTGAACAAAGCAAGAGGCGTTCTCAACGTCGCAGCCATTAAGGCCCCTGGATTCGGCGATCGTCGTAAACAAATGTTACAAGACATCGCCATCCTCACTGGTGGACGCTTAATTTCCGAAGAAGTGGGTCTCAACCTCGAAACGGTGGAATTAGAAATGTTGGGGACTGCCCGCAAAGTCACCATCGACAAAGACAACACCACCATGGTGGCCACCGGAGACCACAAATCCGATGTGGATAAGCGCATCGTTCAAATCCGCAAACAACTCGAAGCCACCGACTCCGAGTACGACCAAGAAAAACTCCAAGAACGGATCGCCAAACTCGCTGGCGGTGTGGCAGTCATCAAAGTTGGGGCAGCCACCGAAACCGAACTGAAAGACCGGAAACTCCGCATCGAAGATGCACTCAACGCCACCAAAGCGGCGGTTGATGAAGGCATTGTCCCCGGAGGCGGTACAACCCTCATTCACTTAGCGGGTAAAATCGCCGAATTTAAATCCCAACTCAGCAACCCCGAAGAACAAGTTGCGGCTGACTTAGTGGCCAAAGCCTTTGAAGAACCCCTCCGTCAATTAGCGGATAATGCCGGAGTAGAAGGATTTGTAGTTGTTGAGAAAGTCCGCGACACCGACTTTAACGTTGGTTACAACGCCCTTAAAGACACCTACGAAGACATGATTGCTGCGGGGATCATTGACCCGGCCAAAGTGGTTCGTTCTGCCATTCAAAACGCCGCATCTATTGCCGGAATGGTTCTCACCACCGAAGCCTTAGTGGTCGAAAAACCCGAACCTGAAGCTGCAATGCCTGATCCCGGTATGGCCGGCATGGGCGGCATGGGCGGCATGGGCGGCATGGGTGGTATGGGCGGCATGGGCGGCATGGGTATGATGTAGCCCTCTGTCCCCGTTCATCACCTGTTAGAGTCAGCACCTCTTCCTTGAAGGAAGAGGCTTCGTGCCTTCCTTCAAGTAGCTGACCAGTCTCTGTCCTTCATGGACTCCGTTTCCTAAGCCATCAAACCCTAAAATGCGTAGCTAGTTTTAGGCTCTTTGTCTGGTCATT
>NZ_JAQMSD010000021.1 GCF_028330525.1 Spirulina sp. CS-785/01 | reverse complement strand
TTGTAGAACGAGACACCGTTGTTTCAGACACTTGTGAGAGACATTTTCTCCCCCTCTCCCAAGGTTGGGAGAGGGGGTTGGGGGGTGAGGGCGACTCCAAACCGCCATATCTCGTTACCCACCTTGACAGGGCTGGGTGGCTATTGCCCACCATGATTATATGTTACCCAACGAGTGGGGACGAAAACTAGGACTTGCCGTTACATCACATCGTGGGGGCAGGTTGGTTACGCTTCTGTTGTTGAGGCAAGTGATAAAGTAATCTCTATTCCTACGATTAGTTTTCAATCAATTATGTTCCCCAACGAGTGGGGACTTTTAAACGTAGATTCCACTGTCATTACTGAGTATCAGCAGTTTTCAATCAATTATGTTCCCCAACGAGTGGGGACACAATCCAAATACCGTTATCCGTACCATTATTTGTTGTTTTCAATCAATCGCGTTTGGCAAAGAGTCGCCCCCATCCAAACCGGGCTCCCCCAACTCTGGCCCACCGTCCAACAGATCATCCAAGACTGCTTAGAAACAGGAACACTACCCCCCTAACCCGCCTAACTTCGAGGAATTTTGTAACATTTCCTCCCAATGTTCTAAATTCGGGTGTTCCGGTTCCACTTCCCGCCACGCTTTCAACCACGACTTGGCCAAATCCCACCGTTTCTGGGCTAACTTTAATTCAATTTGCACCTGACAGAAAGCACTAAAGGCTTGAAAGTGCATGGCTTTCCAAGTAATCATCGGCTTTAACAGAGTGTCCGCCAAGTCCAATTGTTTACGGTCAATAAACAACTTGGCCAACGCAGTACGAGCAAAGGGATAATCGGGGGATTGGTCAAAAATCTTCTGAAGTAACGTTAGTGTCTCCTCTTGTCGGCCTTGCATTTGATAGGCAATGGCTAAATTAAAATTCAGATCACTAGCCTCTGGTTCTTCCTGTAAGGCTTGGTTTAACATCTGTTCCGCCTTTTCGCCATCCTGCTGACGTAATGCTTGGGTCCCTTGACGGAGTAACTGTTGCACTTTCGGAGAATGGGGGCCACCATAGGGCTGATCATGGAGTTCTATCCCCAGCAAAAGCACTGTTTGCCATTCTCCCTTGAACCAGAATTTCATCTCTCCCGGCACTAAATAGCCCTCTTGCACTGCTATAGAAGCGGCTTCATAGCGGAGTTTATCGGGGCCTAGTTGACTCAAGGCAAAATCTCGCACTGCTTCAACGAGGGGAGGAGTACGGGCAGCATTGGCGAACCGCAGGGCTAACAGACGGGCGTGATGGTCTCCAGAACGCAGCAATTGGGGGACTAAACTATTCCATTGGGGATATTGTTCTAAGTAGGTCTGAATTGCGTCCGGGTTGGGGTCACTCTCGTCATCTAAAATGGCGAATAGGTCACGGGTCATATTTAAACTCACCCATTGGGGTAGAGGAAACCGCCAAGGACAGTTGCGAAACCCCACCGGGTATTTTAAATCCTCTAGATTTTCTCGCGCTATATCGAGGCCGGGGAATTCTTTAACGGCCTGTTCCCAAAATGCTTTCGCTTTGGCTTCTTGGCCTTTATTCATCAGGGCTACTGCCGTATGGTGATAAAAAACTGGGTACATTTCCTCTAACCTCTCCTGGGCTTCGACTTGCTGAAGAAGGTCGAGAATTGCGTCATCGTCCTCTAAAAAGGACAAGATTTCTACTCCTTTCAGCCAATGTTCTGGCTTTTCGGGGTGGTCTGCAATGGCTGCTGTAAACTGTTCTTTATAGGTTTGAGCTTCGGGGAGATGGCCTTCGAGGACTTGATATTGAATCATGTTCCCCAAAGCGTGAATATTGTTGGGGTCAAGGTCGAAAGCTTTCTGGGTAATTGCGATCGCATCTTCCCTGAGATCATCCAACCAATAGGCCATGGCCATATTATTCCAGGCCGGGAGAAAATCAGGGTTAAGTTCTAATACTTGCTGCCCATAGTCCCGACATTCCCCAAAGCGGCCAGTCTCCAAGGCAGAGAGGGTTTTTTCATGGAGACGGATCAATTCATAGGCTTGTTCATCTAACTCAATGCCCAAATCATCGGCAATATCGGCTAATTGGGTTTCTAAATGCGCGATCGTTGCTTCAATTTCTTTAATCGTGGGATGAGTGGGAAACTGTTTGCGGACTTGACGAAATAAGTCCAACGCTAACCTAAACCGATCATTTTCCCAATATGCCCCACCTAATGAGACTAGGGTGTTAAAGTCATGGGGCCGGAGTTTGGCCAGTCGTTCCATGACTTCTTGATGTTTGGGCAAATAGTCCAACTCAAAGGACAAGAGGGCTAATAGTTCCAGAACTTCGGCATGATCAGGATAACGTTCGTCTAAGTCTATGAGTTGTTCCAAGGCTTTTTCTAAATTACCTTGGGCGATTTCTCGTTCCGCCCGGATAATGCCACCTTTGACCGCCGAGGGGTTCATTCCAAATCCTTTCGCGGCAGAACGATGCGTTTTCCGCGTTTTCTTATTCTTGGCCATGGGAATGTTAATAACAATCTTCTTAATTTTACCTTTCCTTTATTCTCTCTCCTCGCTCTGGGGGGATGGGGAGTTGGGAGTTTACGGTTGAACCACAAAGACACAAAGGACACAAAGGGGAGATGGGGGAGATGGGGGAGAACCAACAACCCACAACTTTTCCCTATTCCCTATTCCCCCTTTGTCACAAAGAACCAAGAACAACTCTCAACTCCCTTATCTCCCGTCTGCTAGCATATGTACTATTGACTTCAAATTTTAAGCTATGGTGCCGCTTCGGGATAAAAACCCTATTAAAATTACGCCTTATGTGACCTATACGCTGATTGCCATTAACGCGCTGTTTTTTCTCTATGAACTGACTTTACCTCCTAGCCAACTGGAGGCATTTTTTGAGGTGTTTGCCATTGTGCCAAAGGAGTTCACTCTCAGTTTACAGGGTCAAGGGTCTATCGACCTGATCCCTGAACCCTTAACCCTGATCACCTCACAATTTATCCATGCGGGATTTCTGCACGTGGGGTTTAATATGTGGTTTCTCTGGATTTTTGGCAATAATATTGAGGAGGAACTAGGGGGAGGGAAATTTCTGCTCTTTTATTTGGGGTGTGGTGCATTGGCCGGACTCACCCAATGGTTTTTCTCGGCCCAGTCGGATGTACCGTCTCTGGGAGCAAGTGGCGCGATCGCAGGTGTGATGGGGGCCTATATCCTCAAGTTTCCCGATGTGGAAATTTTAACAGTAATTCCCTTAGGTTTCTTCTTCCCTACTTTCCGAATCCCGGCTATTTGGTATCTGGGATTTTGGTTTTTACAACAGGCTGTGAGTGGGTTTGCCTCTCTCAATGCAAGTGCCAATATCGGTATGGAAAACGGCGGTGTGGCCTACTGGGCCCACGCAGGAGGATTTATTTTTGGGGCTGTCTTAGGACCCTTGTTGGGTCTATTGAGTGATGATGACAACGACTCCTCTTTGTTGTAACCCAAAAGAGACCCCCTCTCTAGTCGAGGAAGGGGTGCGTTGTCCGAGCGTACCCCTTATCAATTATCAATTATTAATTAACAATTATCAATTAACAATTACCAATTAATAATTAACAATTACTCCTTATGGTTTACTGTTTAAACCCCAAATGTCAAACTCCGAAAAACGCTGATGATAATAAGTTTTGTATCTGTTGTGGGTCGAAACTGAGTGTCGGCGATCGCTATCGGGCCACCAAAACGCTCAGTGAAGCAGGCCGAGGCCGCACCTTTGCCGGAATTGACCTTTTTGCCAATGCTACGACTCCCTGTGTGATCAAACAAGTGCAACTGCAAAAAGCGCATTCTGATCCCCTAGAAGAATTTCGCCGAGAAGCCGAAAAACTGCTCCAACTAGGGAAACATCCGCAAATCCCCCAACTGTTAGCTTATATTGAACTCGACAAAAATATTCATAATTTTGCCCCCACCTTAATTCAAGAACAGATTAAAGGACAGAGTGTTGAGAAAGAACAATTCGGAGAGACGGAAATTCGCAATTTACTCAATGAAATTTTACCGATTCTCGAATATATCCACGGCCAGGGTATTATTCACCGAGACTTAAACCCCCAAAATATTCTCCGCACCTCTGAGGGAAAATTAGTCTTGGTGGATTTTAGTACCGCCAAAGTGACCACTAAAACAGCTTTAGCGAAAACTGGGACGGTGGTCGGATCAGCGGCCTATTCGGCCCCAGAACAACTGCGGGGAAAAGCTACCTATGCCAGTGATTTATACAGTCTAGGGGTGATTTGTGTCCATTTACTCACTCAGATTCATCCTTTTGATTTATTTAGTAGTATGGATGGGATTTGGGTCTGGACGGACTATTTAACCCAACCTGTGAGCGAATTGGTGAAAAAGGTTTTAAATAAGCTGTTAGCAGAAGCTGTAAATGACCGCTATCAGTCTGCGTCGGAGGTGTATGAGGAGTTAAATGGGGGGGAAACCTTAGAACCAACCCTCATTCCCACCCAACAGGCCGAAACAGAGGAGTCTGAACCTCTCAAGATATTAAAACCCCATTGGTCTTGTATTGCTAGTTTAGAGGGTCATAATAGCTCAGTCCATACTCTCGCGTTTCATCCCCGACGGGCCTTGTTGGCCAGTGGGAGTGCAGACCGCGCGATCG
Source organism: Spirulina sp. CS-785/01 (assembly GCF_028330525.1). Classification (GTDB taxonomy): domain Bacteria; phylum Cyanobacteriota; class Cyanobacteriia; order Cyanobacteriales; family Spirulinaceae; genus JAQMSD01. Next base: position 2,767 of record NZ_JAQMSD010000021.1, on the reverse strand, counting down.
CACTCTGGAATTTAGAAGAAAATGTCGAAGAAATGCTCCTCAAGCGACATCGAGGCATTGTGGATAATTTAGTCTTTCGACCCAATGAGGATCAACTCATTAGCGGGAGTTGGGATTATACTGTGCGTGTCTGGGTAGGGGGAGAGGAGGTGAAACGCTGGCAACCCCATGATGCTTGGGTGACGGCCTTGGCCATTTCTCCCGATGGTCAAATTTTAGCCACGGGAAGTGCTGATCAAACTATTAAATTATTAGATGCCAATACTGGGGAGGAAAAAGCCACTTTTCAAGGCCACCAGGGAACGGTAGAAAGTTTAACCTTTAGTCCCGATGGTCAAGTGTTAGTGAGTAGTAGTGCAGACCAAACCCTGAAACTCTGGGATATCACTCAGGAGACAGAACAAGCTACTCTAGAGGGTCATGATGGGGAAGTCTATGGGGTGGTTTTTAGTCCCAGTGGACAAATGATGATTAGTGGTAGTGAAGATTGTACCCTCAAGTTGTGGGAACTCAGTTCTGGGAAACTCTTGCAAACTTGGACGGAACATACTGATGCGGTCACGTCCTTAGCGATTAGTTCCCAAGGTAATATGTTAATTAGTGGCAGCCGTGACCAAACGGCGAAAATTTGGCATCCGGGGACGGGTCGGGTTTTACATACTTTAACGGGTCATGAGTCGGGAATCAAGACGGTGGCGATCGCGCCCAACAATGCCACCATTGCCACCGGATCACAGGATAAAATTATTAAGTTGTGGCAGTTTAGGTAAGTTTGTGGTGTGTTGTTTGTTGTTGGTTCTTTGTGCTTTGGCGAACTCTCTAGTCACCCATTACCCATTACCCATTACCCATTACCCATAAAAAATGGATAGTTTTTTTCATGAAACGCGCTATCGGAGTTCGGAACAGATGGTACAATTTCGGGAGTTTCCCATTACCCTCTGTGGTGCAGGGGCCTTGGGGGCTAACTTAACCGAAAATTTGGCTCGCTGTGGGTTGGGTCAGTTGCGCGTCATAGATTGCGATCGCATCGAAGAACGCAACCTCTCCACCCAACCCTACTACAAATCCGACATTGGCGCACAAAAAGCCAAAATCTTGACAAATTCCCTCTATCGTGCATTAGGTTTGGTCATTGATGGGAAGACCAAAGAATTAACCCCAGACAACTGCTCGCAACTGTTACGCCAGACCAATCTTGTGATTGATACCTTTGATAATAGTGTAGCCCGTCGAGCCGTCACCGATTATTGTTTACAAGAAAATATAGCTTGTTTGCACATTGGGTTAGCCAGTGACTATGCTGAAATCATCTGGAATGCCCGCTATCGCGTCCCCTCTGCCACTCAGGATGATGTTTGTGATTATCCCCTAGCCCGCAATTTAGTGTTATTGGCCGTGGCAGTGGCCTCAGAAGTGATTATGCGTTACATCACCACCGGAGCGCAAGAGGACTACACTTTAACCTTGGCCGATTTCGCTGTAAACCCCTTTGGGTCAGACCCCCAGTAACTCACTCTACGTATAAGTGAAAATTATCCCTTGCCGATTACCGATTACCCATTACTCTCGGTGAAACTAAAAATTAAATTTGGCTGAAAGCCTTGCTGTGATTAGTTTCTGACCTTCTTTTTAGGTTAACTTTCTCCGGGTTCGGTTCTTCTGCCTCCTGCCTCCTGCCTTCGGATGCTGATTACCGATTACCGATTACCCAGCACTCAAAATCTGAGAAATTGTAACAAACAGTTACAATAAAAAAGTAAGTGAACTCTTTGCCAATAGTAAACTCATAAGTAACTCATGTCTTTACCTCAACCCTCAGAACGAGAACTGTTAGTGAATATTCTCGAACCTCTGTTTGATGATTTTCAGTTTTGGTTTGCGCGATCGCAAAATCTCTTAGAAACCGAGAACATCGACTTTCTCAGTGAAGGAGAGCAAGCAGACTTACTAGAGCGAGTGAAACACGCTCAACAAGAAGTCGCAACCGCTAAAATGTTATTTCATGCGACAGGGGAGCAAGTGGGGGTGGAATTGAGTACACTAACACCATGGCATCAATTAGTGACCCAATGTTGGCAGGTCTCCCAACGGTGGCGTTTAAGCCAACAACAAGACGGTTAAAGACGGGTTGCAGAGCGTCTAAGCCTGGTTCATGATAAAAGACTCCATGAGACAGCCAACTCCCGTGTTGAGACGGCCTCCCCGGTAAAAAAACATATTTTCAGACGAATTTTTAGTGAAAGGATTGTATTATGTTACATCTTCTCTACATTTTGGCGTTTACCGTGATTGCTGTATTAGCGATCGCCAATTTAATCCGTAGTTTAATCCAGGTTAGCACCGATGCCAACCGCCGCTACGGGGCCAACCGCACCACACCCCAACCCCAAAAACAAGGTCATCCCGAACTAATGGACAATGACGGACAACCGATTAATGAGCCTTTATTAGTGATGCGATCGGTTAACGTGGACGAAGCACGTCAACAACTCGACGCACTCTACAACTCCTCCCCCGGAGGAAACCGCCCCGAAGCCAATGAAGAAAATTAACCAAATTAACATTAGTCTCAACTGAGCAGCAGATACGGGGTGGAGTCCTTCCACCCCGATTTTAGTAATTAGGGCTTGCTGAAAAAGTGTTCATTTGCTTGTGAGGCAAGGGAACAGGGAACTCCGGAACAGGGAACAGTTGGTTCTTTGATCTCCCCCATCTCCCGACTCCCATCTCCCGACTCCCATCTCCCGACTCCCGACTCCCGACT